>JBCCQC010000455.1:0-4550 GCA_039024535.1 Chloroflexota bacterium | reverse complement strand
CAGGACCGCTGGGGCCAGACGGTGAACTGCGCACCAACATCTGGATCTGGTCACTGGCTATGAACGCTGGTTCCCAGAACAAGGACGCCTCATGGTACCTGATGCAGTGGGCTACCGGTAAGGACTTCCTGACGAAGGGTGCTGTTGAGTACAACATGGTGAACCCGGTTCGTGCATCCATCTGGGAAAACGAAGACTTCCAGGCCAAGATGGCAGAGCAGACCAACTACCTCGAGACCTTCAATACCATCATGGCGAACGACGCCAAGATTCAGTTCACCCCGCAGCCGCTGTTCTTCGAAACCACCACCGAGTGGGCACAGGCACTGCAGGACATTTACGCAGCCGTACCGGACAGCGGCGACATTGACACTGCTGTGGTACAGGAACGTCTGGACGAACTGGTCGAAAGCCTGACCGAACAGCTTCAGGACGAAGGCATCATCCAGTAAGCCTTCTTCAAGCAGTATTTCTCCTACCAGTGGCATGGCTCAATCGGGAACCCGATTGGGCCATGCCCATTATTACAAGCCGCCCAAAAGATTTATTTTAGAAGGTCGCCCATGACAACCACGCAATCATCACTTCCTAAATCGAAAACTATCACAGATGTAGAGGAACAGGTCAGGCCGCCGCTGATGGTGCGCCTGCGCCCATATCTGATCGCCCTGCCTGCTCTGATTATTCTGGTGGGGATTCTGTACCCGTTTTTTGTTGGACTTTACTACTCGCTCACGAACGTGAAGCTGACGACGATAAATAACTTCAGCTTTATCGGCTTCCGTAACTACGAGCGCATGTTTACCGACAATGACTTCTGGCACAGCACCACGGTTACGCTGCAATATGCGGTTATTACAACAGCGGTTGAGCTAACACTGGGCCTGATTGTCGCTATGCTGCTGAACCGCAGTTCGCGCATAGCAAAAATCTTCCAGCCCACGCTCATCTTCCCGATGATGATTGCGCCCGTGATCGGTGCGCTGCTGTGGGAAGCCATGATGCGCCCCAGTGTCGGCATTTTGAACCCATTCCTCGGTCTATTTGGCATCCCGCCGCTGCAATGGACAGGCTCGCCGGATACCGCGCTGTTCAGTGTAATTCTGGTGGACGTATGGATGTTTACGCCATTTGCCGCGCTTATTTTGCTTGCCGGGTTACGTTCGCTGCCACAGGCACCATTTGAGGCGGCCCGCGTGGACGGAGCGTCATTCTGGTTTACGTTCCGTAACCTCACGCTGCCGATGCTGACGCCGTTCATCATTATTGTGGTGGTCTTCCGCTTTATGGACTCATTGAAGATGTTCGACATTATCTTCGCTATGACTGGCGGCGGCCCCGGTAATACCCTGATGACGTACCAGGTAACGGCCTACATGGAAGCGTTCACATTCCAGAAGCTCGGCACAGCACTGCCATACACAGTCATGCTGTTCATCGTCATTTACATCAGCAGTCAGATGCTCATCAACTGGTGGAGCCGCGCACAACGCCGCGCTGCCGGTTATTCCGATCTTGAGAGCGAGGAGTAGGCACACATGGAAAGCAAAACTCAAAACGCCCGTATTGCTGGCCTGTTGTCCGATGGCTTCCTGATCCTGTATTTTCTGTTCGCGCTGTTCCCCATCATATGGATGATACTGATTTCGTTGAAAAGCACAGACGAACTGTTCTCAACGACATTCATCTTTGAGCCAACGCTGGAAAATTACCGTTTCATCCTGTTCGGTGAAGAACAAATCGGTGCTGGCGTTATCGCACAGCAGGACTTCCCACGTCGTTTCCTCAAATCGTTGATTGTGAGCAGTGGTGCAGTGGGTGTGTCCCTGCTGGTGGGTGTACCGGCAGCCTACGCGCTGGCAAGATACGACTTTAAAGGCAAAGAGAACCTCGCATTCACCTATCTGTCGTTCCGCTTTGCGCCGGAGTTCGTGGTGATTATCCCGCTGTCGATTATCTACCGTCAGCTTGGCATCTACGACACCTATTTCGGCATCATCTGGGTGTATCAACTGGTGACGCTGCCGCTGCTCATCTGGGTACTACGAAGTTACTTCGAAGACATATCGCCCGATATTGAACAGGCCGCGATGGTTGATGGCTACCCGTGGTGGCAAATTTTCTGGCAGATTCTACTGCCGCTGGTGCGCCCCGGACTGGCTGCTGCATCGCTGCTGGCGTTTGTATTTGCGTGGAATAACTTTGTGTTCCCACTGGTGCTGGGTGCCTCTACCGTAGAGACTGTAACGGTAGCCGCGCTGGGCTATATTTCGTCGGCACAGTCATTCTTTAACCGTATGGCCGCTGCTGCCATTATCTCGTCTATTCCGCAGATGCTTCTCGCACTCAGCATTCAGCGCTATCTCATTCGTGGCCTCAGCTTCGGTGCGGTGAAAGGATAACGACATGGCAAAACTGACACTGGAAAACGTCGTTAAGAAGTTCGGGCGCAATGTCGCCGTTAACGGGCTCTCGCTGGACGTAAAAGACGGGGAGTTTGTGGTGCTGCTGGGGCCTTCTGGCGCGGGCAAAACCACTACCTTGAAACTCGTGGCCGGAGCAGAAAGCCCTACTGCTGGCAGAATCTACATCGGGGATCGACTCGTCAACGCAATTGAACCACACAAACGCAACGTCGCAATGGCGTTCGAGAGCTATGCGCTTTACCCGCATCTCAAAGTATACGACAACATGGCATATCCCCTGCGCTCACCGGCCTACCGCAAAGATAAGGCCTACATTGACGCAAAGGTCAATGAAGTGGCGGAACTGCTGAATATTCACATGCTGCTGGATCGCCTACCACGTATGCTTTCTAACGGGCAGAAGCAGCGTGTGGCGCTGGGACGTGCGCTGGTACGCGACCCCGATATTCTGCTGCTGGATGAGCCGATTTCGCATCTGGATGCGAAGCTGCGCCACCGGATGCGTACTGAATTCAAAGCGCTGGAGTCCTCTGCAATCCAGACGACGACGCTGTACGTGACGCACGACTATCTGGAGGCTCTGTCGCTGGCAGACCGTCTCGCTGTGATTAAAGAGGGGCAGGTCGTACAGATCGGCACACCCTATGAGGTGTTCAATGAGCCGCGCAATATGTTCGTAGCAAACCTGATGGGCCACCCGCAGATCAATCTGATTCCGTGCAACGTCCAGAGCAGCGACGGGCAGTTACAGCTCATGAGCGAGGATGGCGACATCTGCGTAACGGTGCCAGATAAACTACGCCAGCAAGTAGAGAAAGCCAACCTGAGCAAAGCCACGCTCGGTGTGCGGCCCATGCACCTGCGCGACCTGAACGGTAGCAGTGCAACTGATGTATTCGACGGCAAGGTTTATGTCTACGAGCGCCTCGGCACCAAAGGTGTGCTCACAATGGACGTGAACGGCAAGCGAATTGATGTAATTACACCGATTGAGAAGAATTTCGAGATTGATGAAACAGTCCGCATTGCCGTCAACAGCGAAGAAATCATGATCTTTGACCAGAACGAACAGAATATTCTTTACAGTGAGGGATAGCACAACATGGCAGAAGTACGTATTGAACATGTAGATAAAGTCTATCCCAACGGTGTGCAGGCCGTAAAAGACCTGAACCTGCACATTGAGGATGGCGAGTTCCTTGCATTGCTGGGGCCATCTGGCTGTGGGAAAACTTCCACACTGCGTATGATCGTGGGGCTGGAGGAAATTTCCAGCGGCGAAATTATCATTCGTGACCGCGTAGTGAATAATCTGGAGCCAAATGAGCGTAATGTTGCACTGGCCTTCGAAAGTTACGCGCTGTACCCGCCGCTAACGATCTTCGACAACATCGCGTTCAACCTGAAAGCACGTGGTGTCAAAAAGCCGGAGATCAAAAGGCGTGTGGAAGAGGTCGCCAGAGTTCTGGACATCACCAGCATTCTGAAGAAAAAACCGGGCGAACTTGGTGGCGGCCAGAAGCAGCGTGTCTCGCTGGCGCGTGCGCTTGTGCGCGAACCGGACGTGTTTCTAATGGATGAGCCGCTCTCACATCTGGACGCGGCGCAGCGTACCCACATGCGTGTGGAACTCAAGCGATTGCACGCGGAAAGCGGACGCACAACCATTCTGGTAACGCATGACCAGCTTGAGGCGGTTGCGATGGCACAGCGCATCGCTATTCTGAACTTCGGTGTGCTGCAACAGGTGGGCACCTTCGACGAGATTTACAACCATCCCGTCAATGAGTTTGTAGCCGGGTTCATTGGCGAGCCGCCCATGAACGTCATTACCTGCGAACCTGTCAGCAACGGCGATAGCACCGCACTCAAGGCCATGGACGGCGGTTTTGAGGTCAATTTGCCCGACGAACTGCGTGCCCGTGTGATGAAATCCAATGCAAAGCAGGTCAAACTCGGTATCCGCCCAATCCATATGGAAGCAGCAACCAGTTCACCGGGCAACGGATCTGTCACCATAGAAGGGCGCGTGTTCACCTTCGAGAACCTTGGAGAAGAAGGGCAGCTAGCTGCCCACGTGGGCGACAACCAGATGCTCGTCGTTACGCCGCCAGTAATGCCACT
>JBCCQC010000454.1:0-4553 GCA_039024535.1 Chloroflexota bacterium | reverse complement strand
GTATACGATTTTGCTGGCAAAGCACGCGCTGCCGCTGCTGCGCCACACGGCGTGGATTTTGCCGGAAGACCGGGTACAGGGCTTCAGCCTGAGCGGTATGCTGGATGCGGCCACGTTGCTACCCGGTACGCGCGACTTCGGTGCGCTGGGGACGCCGCCACAGGGCGATAACACTGTGCGGACGGTGTTCCGCAGTGAGTGGTCTACTGTGTGGCTGCCGGAGGGTATGCGGCTGACGTATACCATTGAGGCTGATGCGTTTTTGTATCGTATGGTGCGGCGCACAGTGGGCATGTTGTACGATGTGGGGCGTGGCCGGATGACGCTGACGCACTTTGAAAGCGTGTTGAACAGCGGCGAAATCGCAACCGGTGTGACTATCGCGCCACCACAGGGGCTGGTGCTGACGCGGGTGACGTACCCGGCGTGACCAGCACAGACTTAACCCCTCCCCTCGTTCCCCTCCCCGCTACGGGGAGGGGAGGAAAACTGTGAAGATTCGCCATTTGCTCCCTTCCCCCGTGGCGGGGGAAGGGCCGGGGGTGGGGGTTTAAATGAAAACGAAGATACAGCGGGGCCTGTCCCCGTTAGAGTTGAGGAAAACAGAGTAATGCCACAGCACAAAACCGTAACCACAAAGCCAACTGACATTGAGCGCGAGTGGTGGGTTGTGGATGCTGAGGGACAGACCCTCGGACGCCTCGCAACACGGATTGCAGAAATCCTGCGCGGCAAACACAAGCCCTACTATGCGCCGAACCTGGACTGCGGCGATAATGTTATCGTCGTGAACTGTGAAAAAATTGTCGTGACGGGCAACCGCCTCGATCAGAAGCGCTACTGGCGTCACACCGGCTACCCCGGCGGTATCCGCAGCATCACCCTGCGTGAGCAGCTTGATAAGCACCCGGAGCGCGTGATTGAAAGCGCGGTGAAGGGGATGCTGCCGAGTAACAGCGCACTGGGCCGCGCTATGCTGAAGAAGATGAAGGTTTACGTTGGCCCGACCCACCCGCACGAAGCCCAGAACCCGAAGCCGCTGGAAATCCAGACGCGCGGCGCAAAGGAGTAAATAACCCATGAGCGAAATGTTCTCATCCCAGTACTTTGAAGGCATTGGCCGCCGCAAGCGTTCTACAGCGCGTGTGCGCCTGTACCCCGGTGGCTCCGGTAACATGATTATCAATGACAAGGAAGCCACGGACTACATGCCGCGTGCCGGTGACGTGGCGATTGCCCTGGAGCCGCTTTCTACAGTGGGCCAGGAAACCGCGTTTGATATTTCCGTGCATGTGAAGGGCGGAGGCATCAGCGGCCAGCGCGATGCGATTAAGCTGGGCGTGGCGCGTGCGCTGTTGAAGGTTGACCCGGAACTGCGCGGCGACCTGAAGCCGAAGGGCTTCCTCACCCGTGACGCCCGCGTGAAAGAGCGTAAGAAGCCGGGCCTCAAGCGTGCGCGTAAGGCACCGACCTACACGAAGCGTTAGACCGACGGCATTCTGCAAGGTTGCACGGTAGAGGCGTGATTAATCATGCTCCTGCGGTTGCCGATTATGTTTTACATCCCCGCGAGATGGACACGTCCACCTCGCGTTTTGTGTTTCTGGTAGAATAATCGCCTCTGCACGCTATGGGGAATTTGCCATGCGTTATCGCCTGTACTACAAAATTCCAATTGACGAGCTTGATCTCAATGACCGGGTGCATGATTTCCTGCTGCGAATCGGGATTCGAACGGTTGGTGACGCAATTCGATGTGCCAGATATGGGAATTCAGTTGGGGAACTGATGCAGGCTTACCTGCCTTACAGGTTTGATGTCGCACGCGCCCACATCTTGCAGAAACTGAAAGAGCGTGGTTTCATGGGCGATGATTTATATGACGTACCTATTGAAATTCTTGAACTGGATGTAAATGTTTACAACTGGTTCAGGCGCACAGGTGTGACACACGTTGGTGATGTTATTGATGTCATGTACAACATAACGGAGGCCAGATTGATACCTCATCGACCACCGCGTAATACAGGGTATGAGGAGATGATGCGGCAGGTTAGAGATGGGATGCGTGCAAATGGCTACCTGACATACGACATGGCACGCGACGAACTCCGCGAGTGGTTTGCAGCGCGTTACCCCGGCGGCGTGGACGACCTCAAACGCGAACTGGTCGCACAGGGGCATCTGCCCCCGGATTCGGTGTAACGATGGGGGCGCAATGAATCGGCATGTGCATCGTAGCGGGGTTGTGTCATGTTTGCGCGGCGGACATGCAGAAGCATGTCCCTACAGGGCATCTGGCGTTCGGAGCAAATGTGCAGGGTCGTCATTTCTGGCGTCCGGGACTATGCGCACATGACTGCGTTTCTATAATTCCTCGTCCATCAGTTTGTTCACGCCGTCCAGCAGCACATTCAGGCGCACGGGCTTGCCCAGAAATGCACTCGCGCCGCTGGAGATGGCCTGCCGCTGCTGATGGCCGCCGGTCATGCTGGAGACGACGAGGATGGGCACGGGCGCTTTCAGTTCGCTGCGCAGCAGATGCACCACGTCCATGTGTTTGTGCTGGGGCAGGTCGTCTACCAGTAAATCGCAGATGACAATATCCGGCGTTACCTGCGCCAGAAAGAGCGGAATCTCAATCGCGGTGTCGGTCACGCTCACGCGGTAGCCGCAGTGCTCGAACACGGTGCGGTAGGCCATCGCTACACTGCTGTCGTTCTCCACGATAAGAACATGCCTGCCAGTACCGTTTTGCAGTATCAGGTCGTCGTCAGAGGGCACCACGTTGAAGCCAAGCTGAAGCTGTAGTTCGCCCAGCGCAATTACATCGCCGTGGCGCAGGGGCACCGGCTGGAATTGTGGAAGCTGCATGTTGTTGATGTAGGTGCCGTTGCTGCTGCCGAGGTCGGTGAGCAGTACAAAATCGCGGTTGGCGCTGAGTGCAGCGTGCTGGCGAGAGACCCCCTGTTTGAACGCGCCGAACTGCGAGAAATCAACGTCTGGCATGTTGCTGCCATCTGTAGCAACTCGCCCCAGTATGGTTTCGCCGCGTCCGGCGTTGACGTTGAAAATAGCCGACGTACCCACAACGCGCAGTTGCAGCACCCACGGCAGCACTTTCATCGGGGCGATGTCGCGTTGTTCCAGCAGTTGCGCGTCTTTTGCGGCGAGTTTGCGCGTGGCTGCGCGTTCCTGCATTTGTTGGAGCCGTGCCTGAATATCGTTCACTTTTTGTCCGTCCGCTTACATCATCCGAGCGAGTCTCCCGCCTCGTATCTATCATATGCTATTACGACGAGAAGATTGAAAAACGTAAACGGATTTATGCAGGATGTAATGGTATTTTGACAGGTTTTTGACAGTATCGGTCAGGGGAGGGCAGGGCGCGTCGCTTCTGCGCCTATACAGGGCAGCAGCTTACGACGAGAAGATCAAAAACGTAAACGGATTTATGCAGGATGTAATGGTATTTTGACAGTGTCGGCGAGGAGAGAGCAGGGCGCGTCGCCTCCGCGCCCCGGTGGGGCGGCAGCTAATGGGGTGTGCTGGTGCCGTTTAGCTGCTTGATGAGCATCCCGATACGTACAGCCAGTTCATCCACACGCACAGGCTTTGGCAAAAACAGGTGTGCGCCGGCCTCAACAGCCTGCTGGCGCTCCTGCGCATCAACAGAGCCAGACACTACAATCATGGGCACCCTGGTGTTGAACCGCTGCGCACAATCTTTGACGTGTTCCAGCACGCGCAGGCCGGTGTAGTCCTGCATACCCTGGCGCATATGCATATCTACCACGACGGCCTGTGGCAATTCCTCTGCCAGTACGCGATCTACCTGATACAGGTTCCGCGCCGTTGTGACCCGATACCCGGCGGCACGCAGCATCATCTTGTAGGCCAGGGCTACGTCGTCATCGTCTTCTACTACGAGCACATGACGGCCATTGCCATCGGCAACCGGCTGTAACGGCTGGTATTCGCTGTCCGCAGTGGCCTGCATATCGGGTGGCAGTACAGCAAACATCAGGCGAGCCTCCAGCCGCCCGAACGTGATTGTGTCGCCGTGTTCCAGCGGGAAGTCCTGGTTGTTGGCGAGGCGTAACCCGTTGATGAAGGTGCCGTTGGTGCTGCCCATATCGCGGATAGTGAGGAAGTTTTTGCGTGCCAGCAGGATCGCATGTCGCCGGGAGAGGCCATCTTCCTCCGTGACATACGGGCCAAAATCTACGTCTGGCGCACCGGCCCCGCTGCCACGCCCGATCACCATCTGCTCACGTACCTGGATCTGTACCAGATGGCTGCTGAGGTGAAAATCAATTACCCACGGGATAATCTGTTTCGGGCGCTCCCGGCTGAACGGCCCCACAATCATGTGGTCTTTTAGCGGTCGGGTTCGGGTTTCCTCACCCAGTTTCCGCGTACCGTATTTTCTTTGATCGTCTGTCATATATCTTTCTCACTTCCCACATGGCGGGAATGCTGATTTTCAATTTTAGTGAACCGCAGGCGACGCTCAGCGTGTGCCGAAGCCCAGATTAAAGTTGCCGCTGAAG
>JBCCQC010000453.1:0-4557 GCA_039024535.1 Chloroflexota bacterium | reverse complement strand
TGAGGGCGTGGCAGATCAGAATGGCGTTGGTGCGCTCGGTGTTCAGGCGGCCATACGTTTCATAAGCCAGCGTGAAGTGTTTTAGCTCGCTACCACTGCTCAGCAGCAGCGTTTCGTCAAAGAACGCCGTTTGCAGCTTCACCACGCCAACCGAGGTCGGATCCTGTGGGCGGGTAGGGGCTTCTGTATGGGTGCTGGAATCGGGATGTGTCAGGCTCATAGGTCTATTTCACAATATACGGTTTTTTCCGCTATTGTAGCGATGGGGCGATGCAATCGCACCACCCCACTTCATAACAATTAACTCACCGGCTGCGATGTGGCGCTACTGGCCTTGCTCAGTGCCTGATCCAGATCGTAGAGAATGTCGTCCACGTCCTCGATGCCCACAGCCAGACGGATGTAGTCCGGCGTCACGCCGCTGGCGTTCTGCTCCGCCTCGGAAAGCTGCTGGTGAGTGGTCGATGCCGGGTGAATGGCGAGTGTACGCGCATCGCCCACGTTTGCCAGGTGGCTGACCATGTTCAGGCCGTCAATAAACGTCTTGCCAGCGTCCAGGCCGCCCCTCACACCAAAGCCGAGTACCGCGCCTGCGCCCTTCGGCATATACTTCTGCGCACGGTCGTAGCTCTCGTGGCTTTCAAGGCCGGGGTAGTTCACCCAGTCCACGGCGGGGTGGGCTTCCAGCCACTTCGCCACGGCCAGCCCGTTATCCACATGGCGCTGCATACGCAGAGCCAGCGTCTCCAGCCCGATAATGTTCAGGAAGCTGTTAAACGGTGCCTGTGATGCGCCAAAGTCGCGCAGGCCGATGATACGTGCGCGGACAATAAACGCTGCTGGCCCCACAAGGTCGTGAATCACCGCACCGTGGTAGGCCGGTTCCGGCTCAATGATGCCGTCGTGCCGCCCGGAGCCTACCCAGTCGAATTTGCCACTGTCGACAATCGCGCCGCCAATGCTCAGGCCGTGGCCGCCAATCCACTTGGTTGTGGAATAGGTCGTAATGTCCACGCCGAAGTCAAACGGCTTGAAGATGTACGGCGCAAAGGTGTTATCCGTGATGACGGGGATACCGTGCGCGTGGGCTACATCGCTGATAGCCTCGAAGTTCGGGATGACGAGCTTGGGGTTGCCGATAGTCTCCAGATATATGAACTTCGTCTTCTCGTTGATAAGCGCCGCGTAGTCGTCCGGGTTGTCAGTATCAACGAAGTGGGTGGTGATACCCATGCGTGCCAGCGTGTATTTGAGCAGGGTATAGCTGCCGCCATACAGCGCGGAGGTCGCAATCACTTCGTCACCGGCGTTTGCCAGCATGAGGAACGTCAGCAACTCTGCGGACTGTCCAGCAGACGTCGCAAGTGCGCCCACACCGCCCTCGAGCGCGTTCAGGCGGTCTTCAAATGCGCCGTTGGTCGGGTTCATGATGCGGGTGTAGATCATGCCCGGTTCCTGGAGCGCGAACAGGGCGGCGGCATGGTCGGTATCGCGGAACTGGTAGCTGGTGGTCTGGTAAATCGGGACAGCACGGGCACCTGTGTTCGGGTCTGGCTGGTAGCCAGCGTGTAGCGCCAGCGTGTTATAGGCTAACTGGCGTTCTTCTTCGTGGTTTCCGTTCTGGTTAGACATAGTTTCTCACTCCTTATTGTTTTGATGGCTCAGTGCCGCACGGCATTATAGCGACCGATAGCGGTAGTGGCAGGTGCAGTCCGCACCCATGTAAACAATGTTATGCCTCAGTCACGTCCAGCGTGTCTTTATCGAACTGTGAGCGATCTTCACGCAAGCGCCAGTTGTTCACATGATCCACCTCGCCCTGCTTGACGCTCACGATGATATACGCCAGGTTCGGGAAGGCGTGGCTGAGGTCGTACTCCGATGGATTAGCGGCTACATCCGGGTGGCTGTGGTAAAACCCGACGATTTGCAGGCCGCGTTCGTCGGCGGCGTCCTCCACCTTCATCCAGAAATCCGGCGCAAGGCCCATGCGGTGAAACTGTTCTTCATCCGGGAAGGTGTTTTCGGCCTCGGCAATGTCCTCGATAGTGATTGTATCCCCGTTTACAGTGCCGATAAGCAAGCCGCCGCCCTCGTTGGGATATGCGCCGCGCAGGTGGTTCACCATGCGTTCGTGGAGTTCCGGTGTGATGGTTGTTCCCATGTGATGCTGCCTTTCTGTTAAATAAAAAGAGCCAATCGCAGGACGACTGGCTCTCGTAGTTTCTTACACGTAAACCGGAACGCTACTGCATCCCCGGTTGCCCTCGCCCTGCTGAACGCAAAACACCGCACATCATGCGGCAACACGGGTAACAACAATCATCGGGCATATTCGAGTTGGTGGGGACGTGTTGTTTATTCATACTCAACAGGCTAACACGCCCTGCGGTAACAGGCAACCGGGCAGTTGTGGTATATCAGTTTCGTTCTAACTCAGTTGACCCAGCAATTCTAACGCCGCATCACAACCGCTGAGCATACACCCTGTACGGTAGTTCTGCGCGAAGTCCACGCCTTTGTCGTAGTAAGCCATGTTCACGATGTGCCATTCTTCCATGCCCACGCCTGCCGCCACCCGCTGCATGAACGTCTGGAGTGAGGGGGTCGGGTTGTCGGTCATGGTATCCTGTGATCTGACGGTCGGTTATGCGATGATTGTACGCGGCACGAGTGGGGTTTTCGTAGGGGAAGATGTTTTCTGACACGGTGTTGCCGCCCAAAAACGGACGCGAAGAATCGCGTTCCTACGGTGCACATCGGTGATTCTCATGGGTAGGGACGGCATTTTTGCCGTCCGCCGCAGGTGCGGATATTTTTCCAGTACCGTGTAATATGTGTGAACCAATCACAGAGGCACGACATGGAAAAGACGAAAAACCAGTCGCGGTGGGTGATGATTGACGACCTGTTTTTGAGTCTGCTTATCTGGACGGTGTTTATCATCCGGCGTGACCTGAACGACCTGCTGGTTGTGCCAGAAATATTTCATCTGAGTGGTATTTTCCTGCTTATCCCACATGCGCTTGTTGCATACGCCATCCTTTATTGTGGTATTCGCGTTGGCCTGATCGGAACACCAAAAGCGGTTTTTATTACTCACAGGATACCCCATTTTGCCATTCTGGTAGCGACGATTGTTCTATGCTGGGCGTTCTGGAAACCTATCGGGTTCTTATATGAGACGGCTGATTTTCGCCTGAATCGAGATCAGTACGAGGAATACACTGTATTACCTACAAATAGTGGGAAATACTGGCAATATTACGATTCCGCGGAAACAGGTTGGGTGTTTAGCATATGTGAAAATTCTCTGTGCTATTTCCCTGATAGAACATCCATGCCAGAATATGTGGACGTTGGATATGGCTATCTCGGATGTGTCTGGAATCTGGGTGATAGTTGGTGTGTCTGTGAAGGATATAGTACGTGAGGCAAGATCAATCTCGCCTCACCTGTAGTTGTCGTTAATCGCCGGTCAGGTATGGTGAGCGCGGTTACTGATCCTCCTCCATCATCGCATCTCCTTCGATCATGGCATCCTCACCACCTGTGACGGTGAAATTCAGCGGCCCCACGCCGCCGCCAGTGCTCAGCGTAAGCTGCACAGCCCACTGACCCGGCGTAAACGTAAACTCGGTCTGGTCAATGAACGACCAGATGCACGCGCCGTCAATTTCAAAGTCGTAAGTGAAGTCATAGCTTTCCATCACCTGCCCGTCGCGCGTCCATGTGGTAGTGACGGTCGTGTTCGTCGGGAACTCCATTGCCGTTGCCACAATGTAAATCTCTGGCGTGGCAGCATCAAACGTGGTGAGGCTGACCGTAGCGCAGTCATCATTGCCTACACCGGTTGTCAGCGTCGGGGAGAGCAATCGTGGGCCGTCCAGCGGGATAGCAGGCTGTGGCGCGGGTTGTGTGGGCTGTGCTGCCGGTTGGATAGGTGCGCCAGCCGGGGTAATGGGCGGCGCTACAACCGGGGCGTTCGGATCAACCGGGATGATAGCTTCTGGCGTAATGCCAGCAGGTAGATTGCTGCCGCCGGGGATGCTGGCCTCAAAAAATGCCGGGTCGGTACCACGGGCAAGTGATGTGGCACGCATAGCATCGCGCTGCAACTGCACGGAACCCACTTCCGTCTGGGCGTGCTCCACAGTAATCATCATGCGGTCAATTTCCACAGTCGCCGTCTGGCGCAGGTCGAATATCTGCGTGCTCATCTCGTTGTTCTGGGCCTGGAGTGTACTTTCCTGAGCAGTGGGGCCAACGATGGCGCCGCACGCGCTGATAGAACCGGCAGATAGCACCAGCAGAATTGTTATAATCAGTCGCATCAATGCAACCTCAATCTCTTGTTCACAAATAGCGCGGGTTACTCTACCAACAGGGCGCGGCGGAATAAAGGGCAAGTCGCATAAGAGATTGTGGTAGGGGCACAGCGCACTGGTAGCTCCGCAGGACAGCGTGAAGTAGAAATCATGAGCTAAATCCCGGGTTTGGGCTTACACTCTCGGCGTTTTGGAGGCACAAATGGCGGCGGTGGCGCTTTGAACGTCA
>JBCCQC010000452.1:0-4563 GCA_039024535.1 Chloroflexota bacterium | reverse complement strand
TTGATTGCTGGTGTGGTAGTTGTGTACACATCTGCTGTTGGCATGGTGGAGACGTTCAACGAGCGCGAAGTTATCCGCGACTGGTTGACGCTGGGACAGATGTTACTGTTCTTCCCCGCGATTATTGCGGGCTTCTTCGGTACGCGTAGATTGCGCGAGGGTGGGCAGGGAGCTGCACAGACCCTTGTTAGCAGCATTCTCATCGGTGCTGTAGCGGCATTGCCGGTACTTCTGCTGCTGCTGATTGCGGTGTCGATTGATGTGCGCGATATGTTTGTGAACGTCAACCGTGACCTGATCGAAATCCTGACTTTTGACAACGATAATTTGTTTGTGGGTGCGCTGTTGTTTCTGGGATTCACGACTGTGGCGGGGTTGTTCGGTGGTGTGATTGACCTGCTGCCTGCAAAAATCCGCCAGAGTGTGCTGATTGGTCTGGGAGTTACACTGGGTGTTGGCGTGATGGCAGAACTGGTAACGCTCATCCTGGAGCAGCTACTGGATCGTGATGCCTATTCAGAGGCTTTCCGGGATAATTCGGAAGTGTTTATAGAATTTTTCTTCCGGCGCGATATTCTCAAAGTAGGTGGGGCGGCAACCCTGCTTGCTGTGAGTGTACTACTCACGTTGCTGTGGGCATATAATGCGAACACCATTCGTACACGGTATGCCACGCTGCCACAGTCACAAAAAAGTACATTCCGCAGCAGCGGTTTTACCGTGCTCGGTATCGTGCTGTTGATTCTGCCGTGGGTGCTGGGCGCTTTCCTCAGCGAAGTGATGAATAACATTGGCCTGTATGTGCTGATGGGGCTGGGCCTGAATGTTGCAATTGGGCTGGCAGGCTTGCTCGACCTCGGGTATGCGACAAATTTTGCGGTGGGTGCATACGTGATGGGTGTGCTTACATCTACAGGGCCACTGGGCCTTGAGCAGCGCCTCGGGATTGCCCCTAACTTCTGGCTGGTTCTGCCAATCAGTCTATTGAGCGCGATGTTAACCGGGTTCCTGTTTGCGCTGCCCGTGCTCAAAATGCGCGGAGACTATCTGGCGATTGCCACGCTGGGTTTCGGTGAGATCATCGGCAAGCTGGCCCTCTCAGACTGGTTCCGCCCGGTGATTGGTGGGGCGCAGGGGGTGCTGCAAATCCCTGACCCGACTATTTTTGGCTATCAGTTAAACGATTCGCAAAGCATGTACTACATTATCTTGGGTGCATGTGCGCTGGCGCTGTTTGTGTCCATTCGTCTCAACAACTCACGTACCGGGCGGCAGTGGATGTCCATTCGTGAAGACGAAGATGTGGCAGCCGCAATGGGGATCGATACCGCGCAGTCCAAGCTACTGGCGTTTACGCTGAGTGCAGCCACGGGTGGTCTTGCGGGGGCGATTTTCGCTGCCAAACTGGGGACGATCTTCCCGAACAGCTTCAACGTAATTGTGTCGATTAACGTGCTCAGTTTGATTATTGTGGGCGGCATGGGTAGTATTCCCGGCGTTGTGATTGGCGCGGTTGTGCTGATTGGTCTGCCAGAACTACTACGTGAGTTCTCTGAGTATCGCTTCTTGCTTTATGGTGCGCTGCTGGTATACATGATGGTGTCTCGTCCAGAGGGTCTTATTCCATCCACGTTACACAGGCGAGAGGCCAGTGATAGTCAACGTGGTGACCCGACAGACGATCCGCAATTGAAGCCGTCGCCCACCGATGACGAAGCCATGGCGCAGTAACAGGGAGGATACGATGAGTGAAAACGGTACAGGCACAGATTACATTCTGTCCACGAAAAGCATCGTCAAGCGGTTTGGCGGGCTGGTTGCGGTTAACGAACTCAACCTGAATATCCCCCGCCAGTCGATCTACAGCGTGATTGGCCCGAACGGTGCCGGTAAAACGACCGCATTTAACTGCATCACCGGGTTTTACCAGATCACCGAGGGTGAGATCATGTTCGACGGCAAACGCATTGATGGCAAGTCGGTGGATCAGATTACGCGCTCTGGTATTGCGCGTACTTTCCAGAACATCCGCCTGTTCAACAACATGACCGTGATGGAGAACATCATGGTGGGGCAGGAGGCACACCTCAAGTCCACATGGATGGGCACGATTGTCGGTTCACAGAAGAGCCGTGTTGAAAACGAGAAATCTGAAGCCCGCGCACGTGAACTATTGCAGTTTATCGGTTTGCAGGGCAAGGGCGACCTGCTTTCGAAAAACCTGCCTTACGGCGACCAGCGACGGCTGGAAATTGCACGGGCACTTGCCAGCAAGCCGAGCCTGCTGCTGCTGGATGAGCCTACGGCGGGTATGAATCCACGAGAAACGGCTGCCACGACGGAGTTTATTGAGCAGCTTCGTGATGAACTGGGCATTACTATCCTGTTGATTGAGCATGATATGCGTGTGGTGATGGGCATTTCAGAGAACATCACTGTGCTGGATTATGGCCGCACGATTGCCGAAGGCCAACCCGCAGACATCCAGCGCAACCCGCAGGTTATCGAAGCCTACCTGGGCAGCGGGGCGGCTGCCAGTTCAACGATTGACGTTTAGCGAAACATGGAAAGTTCGTAATTATGGCACTGTTAGAAGTCCACGACGTACACGCCTACTATGGCAACATTCACGCACTCAAGGGTATTAATCTGATTGTTGATGAGGGTGAGATTGTTACCCTCATTGGTGGTAATGGTGCGGGTAAAACAACCACCCTGCGCACTATTTGCGGCCTGATGAACGCGCAATCGGGTGCTGTGATGTTCTACGATGAAAATCTTGGCGATTATCGGGCCAATCAGATTGTCCAGAAGGGGATCTCGATGGTACCGGAAGGGCGCGGCGTATTTGCCAAACTCACGGTTGAAGAAAACCTCGAACTTGGTGCATTCCAGCGCACGGACAAAGAGGGCATCGTCCGCGATATCCAGGATTCGTACGAGCTTTTTCCACGACTCGGTGAACGTCGTAAGCAGCTTGCCGGTACAATGAGTGGTGGTGAACAGCAGATGCTGGCAATGGCGCGTGCGCTCATGTCTAAACCACGCTTGCTGCTGCTGGATGAGCCGTCAATGGGGCTGGCCCCTGTACTTGTTGACCTGATCTTCGACACAATTGTCAGGATTAACAACGAGGGTATGACTGTGCTGCTTGTGGAGCAAAACGCACACATGTCGCTGCAAATTGCGCATCGTGGCTATGTGATCCAGACCGGGGAGATCGTCCTTGCCGATGAAGCGGCGGTATTGCGCAAAGACCCGACCGTGCAGAAAGCCTACCTCGGTATCGATTAAGGATTTTACCGTGAGCAATAACACACTGCGTTATCTGTCTGGTGCGGATGTTGTACAGGCTCTGCCAATGGCAGAGGCCGTGGAAGGTATGAAGCAGGCTTATGCACAGCTTTCTACCGGGAAGGCGCAGGTACCGCTGCGTGCCCGTGTGCAGACAGATGGTACGACGCTGGTTATGCCTGCGGCTGTGCCAGAAACTGGTGGGCTTGCCGTCAAAATCGTTTCGGTTTTCCCGTCCAATGCGCAGCGCGGTATCCCGACGATTCACGCGCTGGTGATGGCACTGGATGCAGAAACTGGCATCCCGACGGCAATCATGGAGGGCGGCACACTAACGGCGATTCGCACGGGGGCTGGATCTGGCGCAGCAACGGATATACTGGCCCGCCCGGATTCACGCACGGTTGCCATTATTGGTAGTGGTGTGCAGGCCCGCACACAATTAGAGGCCGTGTGTGCCGTGCGCGACGTAGCGCATGTGTTTGTGTACAGTCGTACATCTGCCAGTGCAGAAGCGTTCGCAGCAGAGATGGCCGGTAAAGCTGGCGTGCCAGATAACATTACTGTAGCCGCAACAGCAGATGATGCGGTACGCGAGGCAGACATTGTGTGTGCTGCTACTACATCCACAACACCGGTTTTCAGCGGCGATGCCCTCAAGCCCGGTACTCACATCAGCGGGGTGGGGTCTTTTCGCCCGGAGATGCAGGAACTTGATCTGACGACAATCAAAAAATCGCTGGTTGTTGTCGATTCTCGTGAGGCGGTGCTGGAAGAAGCCGGAGAGTTAATCATCCCGCTGAATAATGGTGATATTGAGCTGTCACACATTCATGCAGAACTGGGCGAGATTGTTGCAGGCAGCGCAACCGGGCGTACAGATAATGACCAGATTACCTTCTTCAAGTCGGTCGGGGTTGCCGTGCAGGATGTCGTCGCTGCAACGATTGTGGTGAAAAATGCGTCTACGAATGACCTCGGAACGTTACTGCCACTCTAGATGGCGTGCTGTGCCAGCATGTTCACAAGGTCTCCGGGTGAAGTGGCGGCGTGAACATTCGGTACATGTGCCTGCTGGAGCCGGTAAACTGCATCGTGTGCGCCGGGGCCAGAAAGGTGCAGATAAAGTGCTCTATCTGTCATCTCCGGTTTTTGAAAGTGTTCCAGCTCGAACCTACTTTCTAAACATGAACCCAAAAAGAGTTCCCAGCATGAGTCAACACGCCTTTCCTCCCCTTGTTTTTGTTTTCACTCGAAATGTAATTCGAG
>JBCCQC010000451.1:0-4566 GCA_039024535.1 Chloroflexota bacterium | reverse complement strand
TTTTTGAACGCCTCGGCCAGTTCACCGGGGGTCTGGTAGCGGTCATCCGGGGCTTTTTCCAGCGCCTTCAACAGCACCATCTCTACCTGTGTCGGCACTTCCGGGTTAATCTCCGACGGTAGCGGCGGCGGCTCGTAAATATGCTTGTGGATGGTGGCGTAGGGGGTTTTGCCGGTAAAAGGCACACGCCCCGTCATCATTTCGTACAGCATCACCCCGAACGAGTACACATCGCTGCGTTCGCTCACCTCGGCATCGTCGCTGGCCTGCTCTGGCGCAACGTAATTTGGTGTGCCGATAATCATACCCGCACTCAACGTAGACTCGCCGGACTGCGCAGCCCGCGCCAGCCCGAAGTCCGTAAGGTAAATATGGCCGGTCTGGTCAATAATCACATTGCTCGGCTTCACATCGCGGTGCAGCACGCCCTGTGCATGGGCATACGTCAACGCAGCAGCCACCGCATCCACAATGTTAACAATTTCATCCAGCGTGGGGGCAACCTGCGCGAATGTATCTTTAAGTGTGCGCCCCTCAATATATTTCATCGCAATGTACGGCTGGCCTTCAATGTCATCAAAATCATAAACCGGCACAATATTCGCATGTTCCAGCCGCGCCACAATCTGTGCTTCGCGCTCGAACCGTGCAATAAAATTATCGTCCGTCACAAAGGCCTGGTGCATCAGCTTCAGCGCAACGTCGCGTGCCAGCCGCACATGCCGCGCCCGGTAGACTGTCGCCATACCGCCCGTACCCAGTTCACCCTCAATCGTATAACTGCCAATTGTTTCGCCTGCCTGCCACGCCATATGCTTACCCTCGCTGTAATTTGCTGTTACTCTGGTTGATATTATCGTCGCTGTACCATCCGGGGCGATACCGCACCGTTGAATTCAGATCAAAAGTATAGATTCAGGATCTATCCGTAAATTCACGGTAGGCGCATAGCCCCACACAGCGTATTTTATTTTTCAGATAGGTTCTTAACCACTCAGATGTGATGAACGCCGTTCATTCATCCGCCTTTACGTGATTTAAGGCCAATTGGTTGCGAATAGTCACTGCAATATTCTGTAAAATTCATATAATGTATAAAATTCGGTTTTAGCTCCAGGGGAACCACGTATGTTCAAACCTGGCGAGGTTTACAGTCGTCGCACACTGCATCAGCAGTATGGTGGGCAGCCTCACAACCGCATTTGCACGCCTGCCGACCATAACATGATCCTGCTGTTTGCCAACCATCATCATAGCGAGAACGGCACCGGCCCCTACACCTCCGGCTGGACGAAGTATGGCGTGTTTCGCTTCATCGGGGAGGGCCGCTACGGGCACATGGCCTTTACCCGTGGCAACCGCGCCCTGCGCGATCACATCACCTACAACAAACGGCTTCACATCTTCGTCCGCACCAGCCGCGCCACCCCGGATGACGTCCGCTACGAAGGCGAATTTGTGTATCGTGGTCACTTCTACAAAGAAGGCCACGACCAGCGCAACAATCCCCGCCGGATGATTGTATTTGTCCTCAAACCACGGAACGTAATTCCGGTGGCAACATGACCTGCCGGGTAGCGTTACACAAATCAGAGGATTGATATTAGAATATAATGAGAACAAATCCGATTGCAGGATAGTGAAGGGATGCTCCATGCACATATTGCTTCTGGCACACGGCTCACGCGGGGACGTACAGCCCATCATGGCGCTCGGTCGGGGATTGCAGCAGGCAGGCTATACGGTCACGGTCGCATCTGGCAAAAACTTCAAGCAACGCATAGAGCGTGCCGGCTTCCACTATGCCCCCTTTTCCGCAGATATGCAGGCAGTGCTCAACAGCCCGGAGGGGCTGGACTGGATCGAAAAAAGTAGCCGCAATCCCGCTGTCGGGATCAAGTTTATGCGTGACCTGATGGACAGAGAAGGGCCACAGACTAACAGAGACCTGCTGGAAATCATTGAGAGCTTGCAACAGGTAGACGCCGTGGTCAGCGGGCTAACACTATTCCCCGTGACGGAAGCCATCTGCGAACAACGCGGCATTCTACACGTCCGGGCCATGTTCGTACCCATGAAACCCACCCGCCACCCGGAAGTCTCGATCTTCCCTTACTTTCCCTGGGGGCCATCTCCATTAAACCAACTGGCCGGGTATGCAGGTGCATACTTCCTGTGGACGGTCGCAAAAGACAACTGCAACACCCTGCGAGAGCAGCTTGGATTGGAAAAGTGGGGCTACCGTGATTATGTACGGGCATGGAACCACACACCAACCCTCTATGGCCTCAGTATTCATGCCACACCCCCCGCCGACGACTGGCCCGGACACAATGCAGTGACCGGGTACTGGTTCTGGGACGATCACGAGGGCTGGACGCCATCGCCGGAACTGCTGGCCTTTCTGCAAAGCGGGCCACCGCCAGTCTATGTCGGTTTCGGCAGCATGAAAAAACGTGACCCCGCTGGCACCCTGAAGATCGTGATTGACGCCCTGCAACAGACCGGGCAGCGCGGCATCATCAGCGAGGGCTGGGCAAAAATGGGTGGTGACGACCTGCCAGAAACCATCTTCACAATCACTGATGTACCGCACACATGGCTTTTCCCACAGATGGCGGGGGTTGTGCATCACGGCGGCGCGGGAACCACCGCAGCCGGGCTGCGTGCAGGCGTGCCAGCAACCATCGTCGCACACATGGCAGACCAGCCCTACTGGGGCCGCCGCACCGTAGAACTGGGCGTTGCCCCCACATTTATCCCGCTGCATGAGTTCACCACACCACGTCTCGTCGCCGCTATCCAGCGCATGGTCACGGATAGCAACATGAAACAGCAGGCTACCGCGCTCAGCAAAAAAATACAGGCAGAAACAGGCGTATCGAACGCAGTAGCTGCACTCCACAAAATGCTGAAAACACCAGACGAGCAATAACCATCAGCGGTCAATCACCAGCAGCAGTAGCCCGTTGCAGCGTGTGCTTGCGCTGTTCAGGTAAATAGAAGTACGTCCCGGCCACAATCACCGTGAACATAATAGCAGTAGCCGCAAACGTCAGCCGCATATCCCCGAATCCCAGCACCAGCGCAGAGCCAATCAGCGGGGCCACAAACCGCGATGCAGAAATAACAGCGTTATCGAGGCCATAAGTCGCCCCTTCCTCGCCCGCATCCGTATAATGCGCCAGCAGCGCCGACGGCGCCGAGATCACACCGCCCATTGCCAGCCCCGCCATTGCCTGCCAGAACCAGAACGCCCACACACTGTCCACAAAAATCTGCGGGATGTAAACCACAACTGCCGCCACCGACGACCACAGCAAAATCTGCCGATGCCCGATGCGATCCCCCAGACGACCCAGATAAATACCGCTGAACGTGGCCGCTGCATAAGATACCGCCGTCACCGAGCCAGTAAACGTACCAATGTTCGTGGAGCCTGCTGGCAGCAGCGACATAATAAACAGCGGGGCAATCGGCACAATCATAAAGCGGGCAACACCGGCCATAAACCGCAGCGTATACACCATACCCACCCCCTCCGCACGCAGCACATGCCCCCACTGTTGCAGCAGGTTAGGGCGCTCCGCAGTTTCATCCGCCGGCGTGAAGTCTTCCTGCACCCCGAAGTACACCAGCACGCCACTCACCAGCAGCGCCGCCGCCGTAATGAAAAACGGCATCGCAAACCCGAACGCATCCGCCAGCACACCGCCCACAATCTGGCCCAGCGCAAAGCCGCCCCACTGCCCCACCTGCAACACCCCCATCGCAAAGCCAATCCGCTCACGCGGGACGGCAGCAGCCACCAGCGCATTATTCGCGGCCACGGTGCCGGTTATCATCCCCTGGATGCCCCGCAGTATAATTAGCTGTTCACCATTACGAACCAGCCCCATCAACAGCAAAACAACCGACCCGCCAAACATCGCCCGCATCACCATCAGCTTACGTCCATAGCGGTCAGCAGCCGCACCCCACAACGGAGACACCACCATCATCGTAAAAGCCTGCGCTGCGATCACCAGCCCGGCCATCAATTCCACACTCATGCCCGTCACCGAGCCAAGATGCTCCACATACAGCGGCAAAAACGGAAAAACCATCGAAAACCCGACAGCAGTAAACGCCTGGGCAAGAAAAACGACGGTCAACGTCACCTGCCATGAAGACCGCCGTTCAAAAAATGTGTCACGTAGCTGTGACAGTAAAGACATGGGAATTTTCGCTCCCTCAGCTTACTCGTCTATCAAACAGCTACCAGCCTACGCCCGTTTGTAGAATGAATCAACCGTGCCAGTCTGAGGGGTTGATAAACTTTATGTTAACGATTCAGATATTTTATGCATTTTCCATCAGCGCGAACGTCACAGCCGCCTCTGCATGGATGCGCGTGGTATCAAACACCGGCAGCGGGCTGTGCTCCTGCTGGATGAGCAGCATAAGTTCCGTGCAACCCAGAATAACACCCTCTGCACCCTGTGCCGCCATCTGCCCAATAATCTCTATATACTGCCGCCGCGAGGGTTCATTCACAGTACCCAGCACCAGTTCATCATAAATCAC
>JBCCQC010000450.1:0-4567 GCA_039024535.1 Chloroflexota bacterium | reverse complement strand
CTTCGGCAATACGGTTGTGCCACACAAAACGGTAGCGCCCCGTGGTGTTGATCTGGATTTTGTAGGTGATAACGCCGTTGCCAGGGTTATCGAAGCTGTTGTTGCCTTCCCAGCGGTAGTAGCCGTTACCGGTAAACCCGCTCAGGTCTGTGCGCAGTGCCCAGCCGTTCGGCGCCGGTTCAGATTCCACCTCAATCACGACCAGACCATCCTGGTCTACATAGTCGAAGCCGTTACCGCAGGTCTGCGCATGGGCTGCCGGGATGCCCGCTATCATCACGCCACCTGCCACGATCAATGCTGCAATCAGCACACGTAATTTCATCTTTGACTCCCTGTTTATATTGAGACCATTATGACGACACCATACTCTAGCACATTTCGTCATGCAAAACATAAGAAAATTGATAGGGTTCAGGCTCATCGTATAAAACGGGTACTCGCCACACATTTTCGATGGGATCAACCCGGCAGCGTTTTATGGTACAGTACATACCCGATCAATCTCCCACGGAGCCACACAGTGTCAGACGATTCCTACCATCATGGCAACCTGCACGATACCAGCATCAACATTGCACTGCGTCTGCTCTCAGAAGGCGGGGCCGATGCCGTAACCATGCGCGAAATCGGCAGGCAGGCAGGGGTGTCAGCCTCAGCCATCTACCGGCACTTTGCCAACCGGGGCGCACTGTTGGCCGCCATCGCAGAAGACGGATTTAACCGCCTTGCCGATATTCACCGCGAAATCCGCCTTGACGAGACCGCACCCACATCAGAGCGGTTCCGGCGCATGGGCGTAGAGTACATTTTATTCGCAGCGGAAAACGCAGAGCAGTACCGCCTGATGTATGGCAGCGACGCAGTAGAGCGCGAAGCCTACCCCAACCTGAACATCGCCGCACAGCGCCTCAGCCGCGAAGTGCTGAAAATGATCCGCGTGTGCCAGGTTGGGCGGGTACTGCGGCGTGGTGACGCCCGCCAGATGGCCTACACAGTGTGGGCATTGTCACATGGGGCCGCCATGCTGGTGATCGACGGCCATGTAAACGTGCCAGACCTGCGGGCCTTTGCCGATAGCGCCACCGAAAGCCTGCACGTGGGCATCGAGCGTCACCACGAGGGACATGCCGCCGACCAGGACAACTGAATCTTCTGGTGTCGCCGGTTATTCTATCGACATCCCGATATATTCCACAATATAGTTGCCATCAGCGGCAGTCACCATGCCATCGCCATCAATATCTGCCAGTGGAGCCTGTACACCTGTCTGCCCGATACGGTTAACCACGTATACCGCGTCTTCCGGGGAAATAATTCCATCCTGATTGACATCCAGTATATCCAGTGGCGTTTCAATCGCGCCGATGTCCACGATATTGTTTTGAATGCGCGGAATGCCGATCTGATCGGTTGTCATCCCCGACGCGAGGTTGCCGTTACTCCCCGTATTGATAGCCGGTGAACCCGGCAGCAGCGGCAGATAATCGGTGCCATTGGGTGTAGTCGTCAGTGCGCCCAGCAGTGGATCACCCGTAAGCGTGGTAATTGATGAACAGAACGAATTACCATCCATCACAAGGTTATTACCACTGATGAGCGTACCACCACTTTCATCTACAAAGCAGTCTTCTTGCCCTACGCCATTGGCAAAGATGTTGTTGTATACCGTCACCGTTCTTGAAGCCGATACCTGGATGTTGATGTTTGTACCCATAAATTCCGCGCGGTTATTTGAAAACGTGTTGTTGATGGCAGATAGATCACCAGAACTGTAGATACCACCACCAATTACATCGGCACGGTTATCGTAGAAGGTACTATTCTCTACAATCAGCCCCGCATCATTAAAAATAGCCCCACCTTGCAGAGTCGCTGTATTGCCAACAAACGAACTCCGACGAACCTCTGCTGTACCGAAACTGAGTCGAATACCACCGCCAGCACCATCGGTAGATTTATTTCTCCTGAAGGCTGTGTCGGTAACGATAATGGGCGTCAGACTATTGGCAAAAATGCCACCACCTGAGGGTGCAGTGTTATCGTTAAAGGTGCTGCCCATAATGCTGGCACCGTTATAGGTACGTAGCCCGCCCCCGTTCCCACTCTCGGCAGTGTTAGAAGATAGTGTCGTGTCCGTGATTTCCAGCAGGTCGTACTGTGCATCTTCATCATTGTCGCTGTAAATGCCGCCACCATCAACCAGTGCAGAGTTGCTGTCAAATGTGCTGCCGGTAATGGTCGCAGAACCATTGTGGTTAGCAAAGCCGCCGCCACGCGGCCCCGAATTGCCGGAAACACTGGTACCTGTTACCGTCAAAATGGCATCAAAGTTGCGTATAGCTCCACCTTGATCTGTTGCCGTATTGCCGGTGAATGTGCTGTCGATCACTTCGGCTATCGACCCACCAGCGTTCGAGAACCCACCACCGAAACCGGCACTATTATTCTGAAAGGTTGTGCGTTCAATTGTGATGGCATTCTGTACGCTGTAGATGCCACCGGCCTGGTCTTCCGCTTCATTGCCGGTAAATATTGTATCCACTACATACGCATTGCCCTGGCTGAACATACCGCCGCCAACTTCTGCCCGATTGCCGGTGAGGGTGCTGGAATCTACGGTAATCGCCCCCAGATTGAGAATAGCACCGCCCAGTACGTCAGGTGTGCCAGTGGTTGCACCATCATCCTCGAAGCCTATACTGCCGTTGCGTACAGTTGTGCTGTTCAGCAACAGTGAACCACCAGAGTTCACCAGAAAAATACGAAACTCCGGGGTGTTTTCTGCCGAACTACGTTCGATGATAGCGCCGTTGCCTGTGATTGTAAGCGTTCCGGCAGTGCCTATGTCCTCAATCACCGGCAGACCGTTATCCCCTACATCACTCGTCTGGATGAAACGCGTGTTATCCACTTCGGTGAGCGTGTAGGTACTGTTCGTCAGGTTGATTACATCGTCGTCGAGGGTGGCATTCGCGCAGGTGATAGCGTGCTTCAGTGCAGTCACATCCCCGGCAGGAACCGTGTACGGAAATGTGGGGCAATCTGTGTTTGCAGAGACCGAATTGTATTGGAATTGTACAGCCAGCAGCCATGCCACTGCCAGCAAAACATAAAGTTTACGGTAAATCAAAGTGGTGCCCATCATCTCGTGTAGTGTCTGAACTTATTATTCATCACATTATATCATCGCCACACGGGACACATGGTAAAAAAACATTCACATATGGTAGTTGTGGCGGCAGACTACTCCAGTTCGTGGCGGTACGGCATAGACGAAGACGCACCCAGCCGCGTCACACTGATGGCAGCAGCCCGGTTCGCAAACTGCAACGCCTGAATCAGCGCCATGCCCTCGGAGAGCGCCACTGCCAGCGCCCCCACAAAGCAATCCCCGGCCCCGGTAGTATCCAGCGCGTTCGTTTTCCTGCCCTCCACAATCGTCACGTCTTCATCCTGCACGCACAGTAGCCCGTTGGCTCCCAGCGTGACAATAATCGTCTGGTCACGGCGCGTGCGGAGCTTTTTCGCGCTGGTGGTCAGCTCGTCAATATCCTCAGTGAGCGGGGCAGCAGCAAAATAAGCCAGTTCGGTTTCGTTCACCACAAGGTAATCAATCGTATCCAGCAGTCCATCAATAAATGGGCCAGCCGGGGCCGGGTTGAGCACGGTTTTTGCGCCAGCGTCACGGGCCTTCTGCGTCAGCACATAAAGCACGTTCTGCGGCACCTCAAACTGCGAGACCAGCACCGTATCTGGCCGGATGACCACGTTCTGCACATCCGCCGGGGTAATCTCCATATTGCTGCCGCTGATAACGATGATAGTGTTTTCGCTGTCATGGTTCACGGTAATCATAGCGGTGCCGGTGGGCGCACTGGCACTGCGAGAGAGATGCTTGAGGTCAAGTTTTTCACTGGAGAGGAACTGCTCTAGCTCGTTGCCGAAGGCGTCTTCGCCCAGCTTACCGATCAGCTGTACCTCTCCATCAAGGCGGGCGGCAGCCACAGCCTGGTTAGATCCCTTGCCACCGGGAATAAAATGCACCTCGTTGCCGAAAATGGTCTCACCAATCTGCGGGTGACGCGGCGCCGTCACCACCACATCCATGTTAATGCTCCCCAGCACGATAATTTTGCCCATAATCGCCTCTCATGGCTGCATCTGCGTCGCCCCTACTCTAACTCACATTGTCATCTTTCCCCACATTTACATGCCCCGTTCCCGCCCGGTAGGGCAGCCTGTTTCCCTGCAACACGCAGCACCCACACATACGGTAGGGAGGAGGCATGCCTCCTCCGCCTGCGAGAGATTTACCCCCACCACGAGCGCCATTCAATATCGACAACGGAGTCAAGATTCCTCGCCATGTAAATTTGACTGACAATTATTGTTGCCAGAATTGTTATAAATGAAAATAACGATGCAATCGGAAAAAGTATTGCAATCAGGAAAAACAGGATAACCCCACTTCCTCCGGCAATCAGTATTACGCCAATGACGCGAGCCTGTTTACCAACAAAAGTTCCATAGAAGTACTTTTTCTTTTGCTTTGAGTACAATTTTG
>JBCCQC010000449.1:0-4576 GCA_039024535.1 Chloroflexota bacterium | reverse complement strand
TGCCGCTTGAGCCTTTTTCAAACCGCTCGCCGTTGGTTACGACGACGATGTTCACAACATTCTATTCCTCGGTGGGTCTTTGATACTCCCATCGGTTACTTTGCATGAATGTGTCAGGTTCTCAGCTGCCATGCTATACTGGCCCACATTCAGCCTTCAACACGAGACACCCACCATGACCGATGACCTCATCACACTCGCAGGCGACATCATCGCCATGCGCAAAAACCCGCTCAAAAACAACGCCCGCACCCGCTACCCGGCAGCCGCACAGCAGTTTGCACACGCCATAGCCCACTGCGAAGACACCGCCACCCTCCGCGAACTGATCCGTCTGGACAGCGGGCATGTGCTGCCACCCCCCACCAAACAACAGATCTACGAAAAGCTGCTGGCCGACGACGCCAACCGCACCCCGGATATTCTCCGGGCCTATGGGATGCACCTCGTGATGTTCGGCTATACCGACGCCGACGGCAAACTCGTCCACGACACAGACGACATAACCAACGCCCTTTATGCCGAAGCGGATGCAAAATCGTAGGCACGTTTACGGTTCTGTGCGATAGAACGCGATACCATCTACCCTGTTGAACCGACACACCATGGAGAGAGATTTATGCGTAAAATCGTTCTGCTCACACTGCTGCTGGCTATGTCCGGGTTAGCCTCTGCACAGGATACGTCCACAGTCGCCTACACCTATCATAACCCGGACGGCAACAGCTACTTCCCGGATGCAACCGGCACCTTCCCCGAAGTCCAGCAGATAGACGCCGTGCTGGACACCATGCCGCTGTGGGTCGTGGGTGGGCTGGTAAATGGTGAACCCGTGTGGACGGTGGCGCTGCTGGATGGCCGCGTCGTGACAGTTGACAGTACCGGGGCCATAACCGACCTCGCGCAGATTGCGCCGGAAGAACCCATCGCCGCCATCTACGACGGCGAAAACGCCCCCACACTGCTCCGCGCCAGTGATGACGCCTCGCCGCTGTCCCACCCGGTACGGCTACCCGGCGGGGAAGTGGCCTACAACGCCGTGAATGGTGATCTGGTCATCCTGCGCGACGACGAAGAAATAGCACGACTGCCACTGAATCTACAGGTCGATGCACGTCTGCTCATCAGCGATACCGGCCTGCTTGCCACCTACACCGATTCCACTGTTGACCGCTACGTTCACGCCATTATGGGCGACGACGCCGAGGCCGCCGGGTTAGCCGTCATTGCCGTGTCCGTGGACGATGCGGGCGTTAACGTAGTGGCACAGGTCACACTGCCGGGTGACGACATCTACGAGGGCATTGCGCCCCTGTGGGCCGATATTGACGACGACGGCACACAGGAAATCGTCACCACAGTCAGCAACGGCAGCAGCGGCGCCACCATCCGCGTGTACGAGGCAGACGGCACCGTGCTGGCAGATGCTGTCCCAATCGGGCAGGGGTTCCGCTGGCGGCAGCAAATCGCCGTGGCACCGTTCGGCATCAACGGGGAAACGCAGCTTGTAGACATCCGCACGCCACACATCGGCGGCATGGTGGAGTTTTTCGATCTGGAGGGCGATACACTGGTGGTGAATAACGCGCAACTTGGCTACACATCACATGCCATCGGCTCCCGTAACCTGGATATGGGTGTAGCGGCAGACTTCAACGGCAACGGCAAGCCGGAACTCGTCGTTACTGACCATGCCCGCCAGAACGTGACCGCCGTGGAAAATACGCAGCAGGGCGTCACTGAAGTGTGGCGTTTGCCACTGGACAACACCATCACAACAAATATTGCCGCTATCACTCTGCCGGATGGCACGCTGGCCCTTGCTGTAGGGAATCGGTCTGGCGTGCTGCGCATCTGGCAGCCGTAATCACCCCGGCAAATTTCGTTCATGGGCGATTTCATTGCACAATTCTTATAGTGTGCCTACGCATCGCTGTTCGAAATGTAATATACTTTATGCAGTTTAAATGCAAAATCACTGTAACAACCTCCGCGTTGCAGACCTTTCCAGGGGAATCGTATGGCAAAAGACTACTATGACGTACTTGGCGTGAAAAAAGACGCCGACGACAGGGAAATTAAACGAGCCTTCCGTAAACTTGCCAAACAATATCACCCGGACGCCAACCCCGATGACCCCACCGCCGCCGATAAGTTCAAAGACCTCAACGAGGCGTATGAAGTACTCAGCGACCCGGACAAACGACAGCAGTACGACCGTTTCGGCCCGAACTTCCAGCAGTACGCGAACATGGGCGGCAACCCCTATGGCCGTGGTACCCGCGTGGATTTCGAGAACATCGGTGATAGCCCCTTCGGTGACATTTTCGATTCGTTCTTCGGTGGGGGTGCTCGTGGTAATGGGCGGCGGGGTTCCGGCAATACCCGCTTCGACTATGGCCCGTTCAACACGAAAGGCCGCGACATTGAACATAACGTCACCATCACCCTGCGAGAAGCCTACGACGGCACCACCCGCCTGATTACAAAAGACGGACGGCGCGTCACGGTCAACATACCGGCAGGGGCAGCCACAGGAACAAAAGTCCGCCTCAGCGGGGAGGGTGAACCCGGCTCCGGCGGCGGCGAAAACGGCGACCTCTACCTGATTATCGACGTAGAAGACGACTCCATGTTCGAGCGCGACGGCGATAACCTGTATGTAGATGTCAGCGTAGATATGTTCACCGCCATGCTCGGTGGGGAGGTGGAAGTGCAGACGATGGATCGCCCGGTGCGCGTCAAAATCCCGGCAGGCACACAGTCCGGACGCAAGCTGCGCCTGAGCGGTAAGGGAATGCCCGTACTGAAAAAGCAGGATAAGTTCGGCAACCTGTACGCCCGTGTGCTCATCACCGTGCCCACCAACCTCACCGACGAACAGCGCGACATGGCCGCAGCCCTGCGCGATGAGTTCGGGCTATAGCCCACCCCACAAAAGCGTTTAAAATACGGCAGCGGGACTGCCGTATTTTTGTTATATAATCCTGTTGTTGCGAATTGAATTGGAGTAAAACATTTATGGCTCGTTGGTTGATTGCCTGCACGCTGATAATTGTGCTTGCTGCGTGTGGCGCTGCCCCGGATGCCCAGCAGCCACCGGCTGTAGAAAGCACCCCCTTTGATGCGCTTGTCGCTGAGGTTGGCTCTGCCGAGAACTACCAGCAGCAGCAGCCCACCCCTGTTTCAGCAGATGTCATCGCAGAAGCAGATGCCGAGTACCTGCTGCTGACCAACCTGTACGACCGGCTGGCACCATCGGTTGTATTTATTGAAGTTGTCGTCAGCCAGAGTCCCAACTTCACACTCGGAGACATCGGCAACGGTTCCGGCTTCATCTACGACGAAGAAGGCCACATCGTCACCAACGCCCACGTCATCAAAGACGCAGACGCCATCAACGTCTCGTTCAATGACGGGCTGGTTGCAGAAGCCGAAGTTGTAGGATTCGACACCTACAGCGACATTGCCGTTATCAAAGTCCTTGATGTAGAACAGGCACGCCTCGTCCCCATCCCGGTTGCAGATTCCGATAGCGTGCAGGTAGGCCAGCGTGCCGTCGTCATCGGCAACCCGTTCGGCCTGGCCTCGTCCATGACGACCGGCATCGTCAGTGCAAAGGGCCGCCAGCTTCCCTCAGCCGAACTCATCGACATTAACGCAGTACCGGGCTTCCAGAACCCATCCATTATCCAGGTCGATGCCGACATCAATCCCGGCAACAGTGGTGGCCCGCTGCTCAACTCCCTCGGTGAAGTCGTCGGCGTGAACACGGCTATCCGTACAGAAACAGGTATCTTCGAGGGTGTGGGTTTTGCTGTGCCGTCGAACACCGTGGCGCGTGTCGTACCAGAACTGATTGAAGACGGCGAGGTGGACTATGCATGGATCGGTATTTCGGCCATGTCCGCAGCGGATGGCTTCGGTGTTGCCAGCCTGTCTTCCCCCTTAGAACTACCCGTGACGGCGGGTGTGCTGCTGAGCACCGTCACGCCAGAATCCCCGGCATTTAAAGCAGGGCTGCGCGGCGGCACAGAGTTTGTCGAAGTACGCGGGCGTAACATCTGCGCTGGTGGTGACATCATCGTGGCTGTAGACGATGAACCTATCGAAACAATGGATGGCCTCGTAACATATCTCGTGACCAACTCCCGCCCCGGCGATACCATCGAACTGCGCGTGATCCGTGGCCGCGACACACTGGACATTCCGGTAATCCTGGAACCGCGCCCCATTGGTTCCCTGCCGCCAACCCCGGCCTGTGGGGCCAGCTAAACCGCGTGCAGCACGGGCGAGGCGTAGCCCTCATGTGCATGAGGTTTAGCCCCAATCCATTAATAATTGTCGAGTGGTTGGCGTTGTGCTGCGTCTGTCTTGTTGAGCACAGCGGCGCAATGCCAACCTCAGATCACGTGCCCAGCGCTGGATGCCCCGCCAGTGATTGCGAATCAATCGCAACAAATCGCTGACGCGCAGTTGAATGATCGAAATCGCTTTGAGATAACTGGTCACATCGCCACAAATGCCAATCGTGCGATGACAGAGAAAGATGGCAATCAATCGGGCGTAGAACTGG
>JBCCQC010000448.1:0-4615 GCA_039024535.1 Chloroflexota bacterium | reverse complement strand
TTTCTCTAAACTGCCCACCCCATTTGTATGGCATAATCCGCTGTTAACCTGAATGGTTATATACAGAATTTCGACTTCTGTGTATGATTAGAACGCATATTCGGAAAGCAGGAGGGACTGCGTGGCCGTCAATACCGGTAAAAGCGAGTTCACCACAGAAAACGCTTACAACTACAACCGCACATCCACAATACGCTGGATTTTGTCGCACATCTTGCGCTACAAACTGGTATTCATAGGATTTGTGCTGTCATTTCTGGCGGCATTCATCGTCTTTGCGTACCCGCGCATTCTCATCGGCCAGGCCGCCGACGAGATCATTTCACCGTCCGGGGGCAACCGGCTCATCTGGCTGAGTGTGGGCGTGCTCGTGCTGCTCACACTGGATGGCCTTCTATCGCTGGTTGGGGCATGGCTGAATGAAACCATCGCACGGCGGTTTGAGCGGGACGCCCGCGAAGAACTTTACACCAGCCTGCTGGGCAAAAGTCAGGCATTCCACGACCGGCAGCGTGTGGGCGACATTATGGCGCGGGCCAACGACGATACGCAGGCTTTAGCGACGATGATTTCGCCGGGGCTGCTGTTCCTGGTGGTCGATTTGCTGATGGGGTTTATCGTACCCATTGTCATGCTGGTGCTGGTGGACTGGCAATTGATGTTTGTGCCGATTCTGTTCGTGGTGGTATATACCCTGCTGGTGCGCCGGTATGTAGCAAAGCTGGGGCCGGTTATCGGGCAGCAGCGCGGGCAGTTCGGGCAGCTAAACGCTGGCCTGGAAGAAACCATCAGCGGTATAGAAGTGGTCAAGGCCGCCTCGCAGGAAATCTTCGAACGTTTCAAGTTCCGGGGCAATGCGCGGCGCTATCGTGATCTATTCGTGCAGCAGGGGCGCATTGAGGCCATGTATTTGCCGCTGCTGGCCTATGGCATTGCCTTCGGCTTGATGTTTTTGCACTGCATGTTTCTCTACCGTGCGGATACGCTCGGTGTGGGTGATATTGTCGCGGCTATGAGCCTGTTCGGACTGCTGCGGTTCCCCACATTTGTGTCGTTGTTTGCCATTGCACTGGTACAACTCGGCTATTCTAGCGCAGAGCGCATCCTGACGATCATCAACGAAGAAACCAACCTCGATGAAAATTCGCAGGGCCACAGTGCGCCGGTAACAGGGCACATCAAGTTCGAAGATGTCGCGTTTGCCTATGACGAAAAAGGTAAAGTGCTGGAAAACGTCTCGTTCGAGATTGAACCAGGGCAGACGGTCGCTATCGTAGGGCAAACGGGCAGCGGCAAGAGCACGCTCACGCAGCTTGTCAACCGCACCTACGACGCAACTGAAGGCCGCGTACTGCTAGATGGCGTGAATGTGGCAGAGTGGAACCTGGACGCCCTGCGTAGCCAGATCAGCAAAATTGAGCAGGACGTGTTCCTGTTCAGCCGCACCGTAGCAGAAAACATCGCCTTCGGTGCAGATAACGCCACACAGGAAGACATCGAACAGGCTGCCAGAGAAGCACAGGCCCATGATTTCATCCTCACCTTCAACGAAGGCTACCAGACGAAAATCGGTGAGCGCGGCGTAACCCTCTCCGGTGGTCAGCGGCAGCGCCTCGCGCTGGCCCGCGCATTCCTCAGCGACCCGCGCATTCTCATTCTGGACGACAGCACCAGCGCAATCGACAGCGCCACAGAAGACCAGATTCAGAAGGCGATCAAACGGGCACAGCAGGGCCGCACCACCCTCTTGATTACACACCGCCTGTCACAAATTCGCTGGGCAGACCTCATCCTCGTGCTGGAAAACGGGCGCATTGTCGCGCAGGGCAACCACGATAATCTGCTGCGCACATCAGAGCACTACCGGCGCATCTTTGCACGCTACACCGAACTGCCACCCGTCGCCGTCGCCGGGGATTAGCAACATATCCGTAAGGGCGCAGGCCATGCCTCGCCCTGCATAGCCAACATACCGAAACGAGGGAAATACATGGGCTTTCTCATGGACGGTCTGGACGCGGAGTCCTACGACCGCAACTACACCGATAGAGAACTGGTACAGCGCATTGCTGGCTATTTCCGTCCGCAGGCCGGGCGCATGGCGCTGGTAGCCGGCGCAATTTTGCTGCAAAGCGGGTTAGATACTGCGCTGCCGATCTATGTGTCGCGGGTGCTGGATACACTCCAGCTAAACCCGGAAGACTTCAACATGATAACCATCACGCTGATTCTGATGGCGCTGGCGAGTTTAAGCTGGGTGTTTAACGCAGTGCGGCGCTACTTCAGCGCACTGGCGATTGGCGATGTGGTGTTACAGATGCGCGAAGACGCCTTCGATGCCGTGACAGAACGCGACATGTCGTTCTATGACCAGTATCCCACTGGCAAAATCGTCAGCCGCGTAACCAGCGACACCAACGCCTTCTCCAACACCGTAGACCTGACCATGAATCTGCTCAGTCAGGTACTGCTCATCATCATCTTGATTGGCTACCTGTTTTACATCAACGTCACGCTCACGCTGATTACACTGGCGCTGGCTCCATTTATCATCGGGACGGCGCTGGCATTCCGCAATATTGCGCGTAAAACTGTAACGGCCTCCCGGCGCATTCTCGCAACCGTTAACGCACTCATCCAGGAAACCGTAAGCGGCATTGCCGTGGCGAAAGCCTTCCGCCGCGAGAAAATGATCTACGACGAATTCGAGGATGTGAACAAACAGGCCTACGACATCAACCTGCGCACGGGCCTCACGTTTTCCAGCATCTTCCCCATCCTGAACAGTCTCGCAGGCATTGGCACCGGCCTCATGGTGTATGTGGGCATCCGCATTGCCCAGGCAGACGGCAGCACCCTCACGGCGGGGGAGTGGTTTCTATTTATCCAGGCGCTGCAATTGTTCTGGTTCCCGCTGACGAGCATCGCGTCGTTCTGGTCACAGTTCCAGCTTGGCCTTGCCGCCGGTGAGCGCGTGTTCGCGCTGCTGGATGCAGAGCCAAAGGTTCACCAGAGCGGCAAAAACATGGAACTCCCGGAAGTCAAAGGCGAAATCAAGTTCGAAAACGTGGACTTCGCCTATGTAGAGGGTGAACCCGTGCTCCAGAACTTCTCGCTCACCATCCCCGCAGGGCAGACGCTCGCGCTGGTAGGGCACACAGGCAGCGGCAAAAGCAGCATCGGCAAGCTGATCGCGCGTTTCTACGAGTTCCAGGGCGGGCGCATTCTCATCGACGGCACCGACATCCGCGACCTTAACATCAGTCAGTATCGTCTCGCACTCGGCATTGTGACGCAAACGCCATTTCTATTCGAAGGCACCGTGATGGACAACATCCGCTACGGGCGCGAGGACTTCCGCGAGGTGCAGAACGGCAAAAACGGCTCGGAGCCAGACTTTGAGCAGGGCGCACGCCACGCCGATGACGACGAGGTCACGCGCATGGCGCATATGGTCGCAGGCGGCGACTGGCTCAAGAGCCTGCCGGATGGCCTGCGAACCACCGTCGGGGAGCGCGGCGGCGCACTGTCCATCGGGCAGCGGCAGCTTGTGGCGCTGGCCCGTGTACTGCTGGAAAATCCGAGTATTTTTATTCTGGATGAAGCCACGGCCAGCATTGACCCGCTCACAGAAGCACTCATCCAGGAGGGGCTGGAGGAAGTGCTGCGCGGACGCACGTCCATTGTGATTGCGCACCGCCTGAGTACCATCAAATCTGCCGACCGCATCATTGTGCTGAACCAGGGCGAAATCATGGAAGAAGGCACACACGACTCGCTGATGGCCTCCGGGGGGCACTACGCGGAACTGTACAACACCTACTTCCGCCACCAGAGCCTCGTCTGCTGAGTATGGCTAAACACAAAACATGTGTGCTTTCCGAATGCACAATCACACTAAACTGGCAATCAAAGAAACTGACAGTGTTTGCAGATAAACACCGGTCATGAGATCAGTCAGATTACTTGGTACTGAAATGCTGATGCAATACATGCATAAATGTCAAATATGGGCGTGGCTTAAAATAATGTGCTGCATATTGATATAAGTGCAGGTGCTTCCAGTACACTTAAGTGCTGTGATAAAAATGTGACTGCTTCTTATACCCCATCGAAAGAATAAGAATGCTATCTGCACAAAGCAATTAGTTAAAGTCTCAGCCACAACCAAATTATAGGAGGTTTAAGTGTTAGATTGAAATAATTTAGACATTTGGGGTGTGGTTCCCTGATCTGGCAACAATGGAACAGGAATTTGTATATATTACAACAAGTACTAAACCGAGATGTCACTTTTGTTTTTTGAGGGACCATCTCATTTTGTATCTGTAAATATCCCCAAATTATTATAAAACTGTGAATATATTGAAATTTTCATTCACAGGCAGTTTTATCACTTTTCAAAATAATATACATGTAATCAACAATAAAAATCTAGTTTTTACCACAAAAGATGTCATAGGGCTGCAATTATGAAATAAATACTACTAGGTTTAGCAGGTAGTGCTTTGTCTAAAAGTTTGCTTTACTCCAAATATTTTTGCAGGCTGTCTGCTCTTTTTTGACTTGCAACAATGTTTTTGCAAATACATGTATTTCAGTTGCTAGAAACTCA
>JBCCQC010000447.1:0-4615 GCA_039024535.1 Chloroflexota bacterium | reverse complement strand
CACGCAGCAGATCAAATGCGTCCATGTCCGCACGCAGTTTGCCGTTCACCCGGCTGACGATGTGCATCACATGCGAGTAGCGCTCTACAAACATCATGTGCGGCACACGCACCGTGCCATAGTCGCACACGCGGCCCAGGTCATTGCGCCCCAGGTCTACCAGCATGACGTGTTCGGCACGCTCTTTCTCGTCTGCGAGCAGCTCCTCTGCCAGTGCGTTGTCTTCTTCCGGCGTATCGCCGCGCTTGCGCGTCCCGGCGATGGGGTGCGTTTCTGCAATGCCGTCCTCCAGGCGCACCATCATCTCTGGCGAGGCTCCCATCAGCACGAACTCGTCGGCAAAGTTGAGGTAGAACATATACGGCGAGGGATTCGTAGCACGCAGCGCCCGGTAAATTGCCAGTGGCGGGGCACTCGTCTGGCGCTCAAAGCGCTGTGATAGCACAATCTGGAACGCATCCCCAGCGGCGATGTACTCTTTTGCCGCGCGGACACTGTTCTCATACTGTTCCTGTGTGAGATTGGACTGCGGCGGGTCACCGAGGGGTGATTCTGCTACCGGGATGGGCGGAAGGGGCTGGCGTACCGCCTCAATCACGGCGTCAATGCGACTGAGCGCGTTGTCATACGCCGCGTCGGGGTCGCCTGTGTTATGTGCATTCGCCAGCACGGTAATCTGGTGCTTCGCGTGGTCGAAAATCACCAGCACATCCGGCAGCATGAACGCCGCCTCCGGTACGTCCACGTCTTTCTTTGCCGTGTCCGGCAGACGCTCAAAGTGCCGCACCACATCGTAGCTGATGTAGCCCACAGCCCCGCCCACAAAACGCGGTAGATCCGGCAAAATAACGGGGTTTTCGCTCTCAAACGTGGACTTCACCACATGAAGCGGGTCTTCCCCATCTGCGAGTGGGCGCACGGTCGTTTCACCGTCCAGTGTGATCGTCACGTCACCATCACGGCAGATGACCACACCACGCGGGTTCACGCCAAGGAATGAATAGCGGCCTACCTGCTCACCACCTTCCACACTTTCCAGCATGAACGCGGTATTGCCGGTCTGTGAGAGCTTGAGATACACCGACACCGGGGTTTCGAGGTCGGCCAGCAGCGTGCGATACACGGGGACGAGATCGCCCTGCTTGAATGAGTCGTGGATAGCAGCGCGTGCCGGTTTTGCCAGCGTACTGCCCTGCACCACTGCGGGAGAAAAAGCCATAAGTTTACTACTCCTGTGAACACCTTTGATAAAACGCACCTGCCGGGTGTCCCAGCAGAATGCAAAAACCCCCACATCCATTGCAGGGACGAGGGGGGTTAAGTTCTCGCGGTGCCACCTTGCTTCGTGCGCGGGTCAGACGCACGCTCTCTGTGTGTACGGGTTGCCATACACGGCGCTCATATAACGGGGCGCTGCCGGCGGGGGCTACTGGCTTGTGCGTTCGCCGCCGCAACTCGTCGGGCCATTCCACACCTGCTTCTGTACCGCCTTCACAGCAACCGGCGGCTCTCTGGGACAGTGCTTTGATGTGTACTCATCCGAGTCATCGTTGTTTCAGGAGTATTTGATTGCGCTCATAGATTAGATGTAAATGAGGGATGTGTCAAGCATTTTGCTCAATCTGTTTGATAGCCCGTTCAGCAACCCAGCCAATCTCCTTGTCTTTAACAAATTGCCGCAAATATGGCACTGCCGCCGGGTAACCCATTTTTCCCAGGCATTCCATTGCAGTCTGTTGTACCAGATCATCCCTGCTCCTCAGACAGTTAATAATTGGCCCGACTGCACGCGGATCACCAATATGAGCAAGAACCTCAATTACGCGCCACTTCACTTTATCCGGGCAGATAGGTAATAGGGCGATAAGGCCCGGGACTGATTGATCCGTTGTGGAGAGAGCAAGTGCAGCATTACGATAGACTGATTTTTCTGGGTGTGCAAGGAAATTAACCAGTTCTTGCATAGTTTCTGGAGAGTCAATGCGTAAGAGTGCCCATGCCGCATCTTTCTTTCGTGTTTTTCGTTCCAATAATCGACGTAATGGGGTTTTTAGTTCGCGTAGAAACGTTTTCAGATCATCAGAACCTTCCGCTTTATAGAATCCAATCACCTCTCTTAAGTAGGGTACAGCGATTTCACCATAGCTCACTGTCATTTCGTATGACTCCGCAGCAATAAGTGATAGGATTTTATCTTCATCAGATTGTGGAACCCAACCCAGAGATTGTAGTGTACGATTTGCATACTGACGTCTCGCAGAAGAATCGGCACGAAGCATCTCAAGCAGAGTGGTTTGTGTCTGTGCAGCAATGTCTGAGCGAACTTCCAGATTTCTCAATGCAATCTTTCCAATAAGTTCAATTACTGTCAGTACATTTTTGTAAGATGAATCCAGATTCTGCACGAGTTGTGGAATACTGAGCAATTCATGTTCAAGGAGCGCGTCCCTCGCATAACTACATACATAGTAGTTTTCATCATCTAATGCAATCATTAGCAATGGCACTGCTCTAGCGTCCTTATATATGGTCAACCCCTTCGCTCCACGCCAACGAATTGAATGATCATCATCCTGTATTGCATCCAGCAAAATATCAATCACACCTTCATGCTCTAATTCAGCAATAGCTGTGGTTGCCGTCATACGCTCACCGATGTTGCCGTGGTAGAAATCGCGCTTTAGCTCATCAAATGATTTTTCAGTCATTGCAGGTTTCAATTCACATTTCCATTTGATGCAGGATACTATGAAATCTACTGTGGCAAAAGCGGACTGTCTCGTCAAAAATACAGCGCGATTTTCACGCATTGGCAGGGACACTCCATGCAGCTACAGCAAACACTCCGGCGCGGGTGGTCACACATCACACTGGCTGTGATACTTCTCGCTACCTACGGCGCAATGGCCGTGCGCGGGTTCAACCTCGGGCTATACAGCGACGTGCTGGCGTACATCTGGCACTATGAAACACGCGGCATTCGCGGCGGCATGAACTGGCTCGTCGTGGAGCACTGGCAGCGGCATCTGGCGGGTGCGCTGGCCTCGGCACCCATACAGGTGTTGTTCCCCGGCGATGACGCCATCTGGTTTGCAATTGCACTGGGGCTGCACTTTACCAATGCGTTTCTGTTCTTCGCGTTCGTGGATGACTGGACACGCGGCAAATATCGTATGGTGGTGTTTGTGGGGGTGCTGCTGTTCGCGTTCGATACGCTGCAAATTGACTCTCACCTGACGTTTGGCACTGCCACCCACCGCAAAGCCTCCATGACGCTGACGATTGTGTTCCTGTGGTTGTACATGCGTTATGTGCGCGGAGACCGTCAGCGCATGGTGTTGTATTCGTTTTCGCTGCTGGCGTTTTCACTCGGCAACGCCATCTATGAGCAGGCCCTGCTTCTGTTTCTGATTTTCCCACTGTTCGCGCTCATTGAGGACTGGCAGAAGCCGGTAGTTAAACCGTGGTGGCGCTACGGGCTGCGCGTGGCCTTCGAGATGTTCCCGTTCGGGTTTTTCGTGCTCAGCTACGCTTACCTGATTGATGTGCTATTCATCAGCAGCAACGTGGAGGCCTCCGCCGGGTATGTTGTGGGTCAGGTGGGTGGCGCAGTTAACGCGATGCTCAACCCGCTGGCGATAGTCACACGGATTGGGACGGTGTTCACCAGTGCATGGATTGTGCTGGCGGCGCTGGTCACGGCTGTGCTGGCAGCACTCCTGTGGCGGTGGGGGCACAGAACAGAATCCATGCAATCTGGCTCATGGCAACTACTGGCACTCGGTGCGGGGATTATGCTGCTGAACGCGGTGAGTGTGGCACCCACCGATTTTTCGCTGGTCACAGCTCCGCGCCTGGTCTACACCGCCGGGTTGGGTTCCGGGCTGTTAATTGCCGCGCTGCTGGACTGGCTACGCCGCGTGATTCCATCCCGGCAGGCGGGTGGCGTTGTTTTTGCCGGTGTATCCGCGCTGATTATTGGTACCGGGGCCGCACATTTTTTCCAGCAGCAGCAGTTCTATCTGGTGCGCGACGATGCCCGCGAAGCCGTCAAAGCGGCGATTTACACGGCGCTACCGGGGTGGGATGAGGAAACACCACCCTACCTGCTCATCATCACCGATGCACACCCGTTTGATGACCTCGCGCTATACGCACAGGACATCGGATTCCCGTTCATGTTTGACCTGATGTACAGCACCGAAGGCATTCTGGCGGATGCCGTCTACACCGACATCGAAGCCTCGCCAGAGACATCAGGCCAGCACATTATTGCGACCGCAGAGGGCATTATTTCACCGCTTCGCCCGGACTTGCGCATTGACCCGGCGCGGCTGGTCGTGATTTCCTACAGTTCCACAAGCGATACCGCTGAAGTGCTGGATACTGTGCCTCCAGACGTACTTGCCGATGGCAACCTGCACACAGAAGTCCCGTTCACGTGGGAGACAAACCTTGACTATCTCGACTAGACGACTGTGGTTCGGGCTGGCAGCACTGCAACTGGCGCTGAGTGCATGGACGGTATACACGCTCGTATTTTTGCCGGGGCGCATCGGCAGGGTGGGATTGTTGCAGTGCGGGATTGCGGCAGGCGTGGTCATCACCGCTGTTT
>JBCCQC010000446.1:0-4621 GCA_039024535.1 Chloroflexota bacterium | reverse complement strand
GACCCTGCTGGGTATCGTCAGTGAAAAGACCGGCTACCCGGTCGACCTGCTGGAACCGGCCATGAGCCTTGAGGCCGACCTCGGCATTGATAGCATCAAGCGCGTGGAAATCCTCGGTGTGATGCAGGATACGGTACCGGGCCTGCCACCACTCAAGCCTGACGAAATGGCGCGACTGAATACACTCGGCGAAATCGCAGAGTATGTGAGGCAGCAACAAACCGTAAATTTTAGCCACGGTGAGGGGGGTGTTCTGCCGTCCTCACCAGCCGAATTCGGTGAAGTCCTGCTGCGTAATGTTGTTCTGACACGCCTGCCACAGCCAGATCGTTTGCTGTGGTCGCTCCCGGCCCATGCATCTGTTCTGATTACAGATGATGGCAGCACGCTGGTGGACGAGATGGTGAAAACGTTACAGACCCGCCAGTGGAATGTGGTGCGATTGGCGCTGCCGGGTATTATGAACCACAAATCGCCCTACCAGTTAAGTGATCATAGTGAGGATGCGATTGAAAAAGCACTGGATGCAATCACGACAGATCATGGTGCAGTGACGGTGTTTATCCATGTTGTGCCACAGACAGATAATGATAGGCTCACTCTGGGTGGGGAGGCGAAGGATCGGGCGAAACTCGCATTTTTCCTTACCAAACATTTGCACGAACCGTTGCACGCCGCCGCACAGGATGGACGGGCCGTGTGTCTTTTCGTCACGCGAACAGACGGAAGGCTTGGCACATCTGGCACTGTGAGTGATGTTGTGGGCACCGGGCTGAGTGGCTTTATCAAAACGGTTGCGCTGGAGTGGCAGTACGTCTTCTGCCGTCTGGTAGATGTGGATATGCAGGCAAACGATGGTGAGGCGGCTCAGTACGTTCTGGCAGAGTTAGACGACCCTGATACCCGTCACCGCGAGATAGGTTATGCAGGGGGCATCCGCCGCACGCTCAGTATGGAGCCATACGCATGACACAGCCTGCATTTATTGTCACCGGAGGGGCAAAGGGTATCACTGCCCACTGTGTCGTTGAAGTGGCCCGTGCGATGAAGGGTACCTATCTTCTCATCGGGCGGTCAGCACATATGATGGATGAACCGGACTGGGCGCATGGGCAAACCGATTTAGCGAGTTTGCAACAGGCGGCCCTCGCTTTTTTGCGCAGCAATAATCAGCGGCCTCACCCCGCACAGCTCCGTCAGCAAGCACAGGCGATCCTCAGTTCGCGCGAAATTGGAACGACACTGGCCCGTATCAGGTCAACCAGAGCCACCGCAACATATATTCAGGCAGACATTACGGATAAACCCGCACTTGAAGCGAAACTGAAAGATGTGCTGCCAGATGATCCAGACATAGCCGGGTTCATTCATGGTGCAGGGGTGCTGGCGGACAAACGACTTACGGACAAAACCCCCGCAGATGTAGACCGCGTCTACGATACCAAACTTGTTGGGCTGCAAAATCTGCTGGAGATACTCCCTGTGCCAGCACATCTTGTGCTGTTCTCATCGGCGGCGGCTTATTCCGGGAATATTGGCCAGGCAGATTACGCGCTTGCCAATGAGGTGTTGAACAAGGTCGCCTATCGCCTCCAGCGCCTGTACCCCGATAGCCGTGTGCAAGCGCTGGACTGGGGGCCGTGGGATGGGGGGATGGTCACGCCAGCACTCAAGCAACGGTTTGAGGATCATCATATCGACCTCATCCCACTCGACGCAGGGGCGCAGACGCTTGTCAACATCATGCAAGCACCAACCGCCCGTCAGCAGTTGGTTATTGGTGCGGATTTTACCCCGCCACCACGTCCGCTGACGCAGAAATTGCACACTCATCGTATTGAACGGATTATCCGACCCGATGAGAACCCATTTCTTGTCCATCATCGCATCAATGGGCAACGTGTGTTGCCGCTGGTACATGCTCTACAGTGGATGGCTCAGACAGCGGAGGGGCTGTATGGTGGGTATCGGCTGGCTAGCTGTCGTGACCTCCGTGTGTTGAAAGGCATTATTGCTGAAGAACCGATGCCCTGCCTGCTGACCCTCACAGAAACCCGGAAGGCTGAGGGGAGCATTACGTTTGATGCCACTATTGCGCCCACAGATATGCCAGAGCGCCCGAACTTCCGCGCACAGCTAGAACTGGCGGCGGCACAGGATGCTACGCCGATGGACACTGCCCCACCCGTACATCGAGGGGATTTCGTTCCGGTATACCAGAACAATATGCTGTTTCATGGGCCTGCGTTCCAGAGCATCCAGACGGTATATTTCGCGGGAGAAAGTGGTATTACGGTTGGCTGCGTGCGGCCTGATGTAAGCGAGGGTGAACAGGGGCAATTCCTGACCGATACGTTTGATCCGTTCGTGGCCGATACGGTTTTGCAGGCCATAACTGTGTGGATACAACATCAGTACGCTATCGCCAGCCTGCCGTCTGGCGTGGGCTGCTGGCGACAGTTTGAGCCGCTGCACGATATTGATCGTTTCGTCGTTACGGTAACGCCATCACGAACGCGCAACAACATCACCACGGCCAATGCGACCATCTGCGGCGAAGATGGTCGTTTGATCGCCAGAATTGACGATGCGCAGCATGTACATCATGAACGTTTGAGGTTTCAATCATATGGTACGTGAGACAAAGAACGCAATTGCAATCGTTGGACTTGGATGTGTGTTCCCCGGTGCTGCAACGCCGGAGGACTTCTGGCAAAACCTGATCGCAGAGCGTGATCTGCGTACCCCACTGAGCTATCGGGAAACGTACCCGGTTGATCCCTCTGATAGCTACGATGCGCAACCAGGCAAGCCAGATAAATACTATAATGCCTATGGTGGGTTTATCCGCGACTTTACCTTTGACCCCACCGGCTACCAATTACCGGCTGAATACCTCGCCTCGCTTGATGTCACGAGTCAGTGGTCGTTACATGCTGCGCGTGCTGCTCTTGCGGACGCCAATCTGACATCCCCGCTGGCAAGAACGGGTGTGATTCTGGGGAATCTTTCGTTCCCGACTCGTAAATCCAGACAGATTGTAAACCCCCTGTACTATGATCTGATCGAGAGGACACTGAGAGATGTCTTCGCAGACCCTGGCTTCCAGCTTGTGCGCCCGGATCTGGAAGACGCAACTTACGATGAACTACGCACGGGGAGTAATCCGGCTGATGTGCTGGGGCAGGCGCTGGGGCTGACGGGTGTTCGGCTGGCACTGGACGCAGCGTGTGCATCGTCACTCTACGCGGTAAAGCTGGCCGGGGATTATCTTCTGTCGCACAGGGCAGATGTGATGCTGGCTGGCGCTGTTAGCGGTGCCGATCCAATTCTTATCAACGGCGGGTTTTCTCTGTTTCGCGCCCATCCACAGTCCGGTGAAGCGAGCCACCCACTCAATCACGGCTCCAGTGGCCTGATTGCATCGGAAGGCGCGGGATTCGTCGCACTCAAACGCTATGATGACGCGGTCAGTGCAGGGGATCACATTTATGGCATCATCCGGGCGGTAGGATTGTCTAACGATGGCAACGGCAAACATCCGCTATCCCCGCTACGTGACAGGCAGGTCGTGGCAATCCAGCGGGCACATACACAAATGACGGGCCAGCACTCCCCCGTACCCCTCCAGTATGTTGAATGCCATGCTACAGGCACCCCACTTGGCGACCAAACGGAAATCGAGACGTTGACGGCTGTCTTTGGCGATGAGATGCCGCTGCTGGGTTCTTTGAAGAGCAACCTGGGGCATTGTCTTACTGCCGCCGGGATTGGTGCGCTTATGAAGGTGCTGCTGAGTATGCAGAACGAGGTTATTCCGCCAACAATCAACGTCACCGACCCGCTGCATCCGGCTGTCGTGCGTAGCCCTGCTTCATGGGATGCACCCCACAGGCAGGCAGGCGTTAATGCCTTTGGTTTTGGAGGTGCGAATGCCCACCTTATTGTCGAGAGTGAGTTGACTGAGCCGGTTCTACCTGTGACGTGGACTGCAACACGGATGGCGATTACTGGCATGGGTGTTGTCTGGGGTGGCTGCGAAGACCTTGCCACCTTTGAGCAAATGATATTTGAGGGTCAGTCTTCGGTTGCCGGGTTGCCGTCTAACCGCTGGCGTGGCGCAGAGGATGCCCCAATGGGCCAGTACACTGCACCGGATGGGGCCTATCTGGATCAATTTGAGATTGATGCACTGCGCTACAAGGTACAGCTTACCGAGAATGATAGTCCACATGCCCAGCAGCTATGTATTTTGAAAGCGGCAGATGAGGCCATTCATGATGCACAACTGCCGCGTGGCAGCAATGTGGCCGTCATTATCGCTATGGAAACTGAAGCCGAATTTCATCGGTTTCGTGCTCGAATTGACATGGGCTGGCAGATTGAGCAGAGCCTTGAACATGCAGGGATTACACTAAGCGATGACGAGCGTAAAGAACTCATCCGCACCTGCCGGGATGCGATTGCACCGTGGCCGGGTGTCAATCGGTTTACCAGTTATATTGGTAACATCATGGCAGGGCGCATTGCTGCGCTGGGTGATTTCTCTGGCCCGGCGCTGACTATTTCCTCTGGCGATACTTCGGTGATGCGGGCGCTTGAATTGGCCCGGATGCTGCTT
>JBCCQC010000445.1:0-4625 GCA_039024535.1 Chloroflexota bacterium | reverse complement strand
ATGGATTGTTCGGCACAGGTAGCAGTTTTGTTTTATTTGTTCGTTCTCGTGGCTGGCGCCTCACCCATTCAAGAACGCATATCGTCCATTCGATGAGCTGTAATCGCAAAAATTGCGGCAGTCTCTGCAAGGCTGTCCACTTCTACATACTCATCCACCCCATGGAAGCCCGCCCCCTGTGGCCCGAACCCACACACAGTCGGGATACCGAGTTCAACCAGCAGATACCCCTCGTTGGCGGGGCCAGCCACAGCCAGCGGTGGTTCCTGCCCGGTCAGGGCTGCGGTTACAGCCGCCAGTGTCGTGAACACACGCTCATTCGGGTCACTCATCACTGCTGGCAACCGGTTCATCTGCTCTGCGGAAAAAGTTACCCCGCGCTGCTCTGCCACGGCTGCAATATGCTCCTGCACAATATCATCAACCGTATCAGCGTCGTTTTCTGGCGGAGTGCGCACATCAACCACGGCTTCGCAGCTATCGGGCACAATGTTGATTGCTGTTCCCCCGCTGATGACCGTTCCCGGCGTAATTGTGGTACGGAAGCGATCAAAATAAGGCTGCGTGGCATAGGTAAAGCGCGTGCTTTCCAGCCGCAGCAGCAGGTCGGCCATTGCCATAACTGCATTAGCCCCGGCGGTGCCCTCTTGCCATTCCGGGCTGCCTGTATGAACGCTTTTCCCATGGCACGTCAGCCGATAGCGCAGCAAACCCCGGTGCCCGATGTGAATAATCCGCCCGGAGTAAGCATAAATAGCCCCCGCACCGCGCAGCAGCCCGCCCGCGTACAGGTGCTTGATGCCCAGTGCGCCCGTCGCGCCGCTCTCCTCATCCGGCACGCAGATTAACTGCGCGGGGATATTGTACGCTTGCAGCGCTGCCAGCGCATACAGAGACGCAGCGATACCACCTTTGGTATCCACTGCCCCACGCCCATAAATACGCCCCCCGGCAATGGCCCCACTGTATGGTGGATGTGTCCACCGGGTTTCATCCCCTGGCGGCACCGTGTCTGTATGGCCGACCAGTAGCAACCCGTGTTCGCCGGGTATGTGCGTGTCAATCACCACATTCGGGCGCTGTGGTTCCACGCCGGTTAGCTGTACCTGTAAGCCCAGCATGGCAGCTTCATCTGCGATGACCTGTGCGATAGCAATTTCGTCGTGAACACCGTTGACACTGGGAGTTTGCAGCAGCTTCTGGCAGAACCCGACTATAGCGTTTGCGGACTGCTGAACCCGGTTGATGATTTGCTGTTCGGTTGTGTTCAACTTGCCTGTCATCCTGCCTGCCCCGCCACCGTCATTGCTCCGAAGCATACCCACAATAGCTGTCATCAGCAAGCAGTGGCACTGTCACTCATTTTCGTGGGACTGTTCTATTCGCTCGTCCTGTGTCAGTATGAGGATCACTAAAACCAGACCTGACGGGAGCAAACTATGTGGCTGAGTGATCTAAAAATCGTCCTGCCAGACCGCGTGCTGGAACATGGAGCTATTGAAATTGTGGATGGCAAAATCGCCAGTGTTCTGGAGGGGACTGCGCCGGGGGATGTTCCCTCACTGGATGGCCTGACGCTGATCCCCGGCCTGGTTGACCTGCACGGTGATATGCTGGAACGAGACGTGCTGCCACGCCCCACGGCACGCTTCCCCACCGAAGTTGGCCTGCTGGAACTGGATAAGCGTCTGGCCGGGGCCGGGATCACCACCGCATTTGCCGCAATTTCTTTTGAGTGGGAAAGCGGCGATCTGCGCTCAGAGGAAAGCGCAGTAGAAATGGTGGAGTCGATCAATCGTCTCAATCATGTCACGCTGGTTGATATGTACGTTCACACCCGCTTCGAAGTCACCAACCCGGAAATCGCCCCCATTTTGCAACGGCTGCTGGAGCAAGATCAGGTGCAACTGGTCTCTATTATGGATCACACACCGGGCCAGGGGCAATTCAGAGACATTGACCGCTACCTGAACTTTATGGAAAAGTGGCTGGGTGCAGGTATGGATATTCTCAGCGATACGAAAGACGCTGTTCTGGAGAAAATGAAGGAGAACATCGCCGCCGCTGCGGAAAAACCCCATAACCGGGACGTGGTGCGTAAATTGCTGGAGGTAGCACAGGCTCATAACGTCCCCGTGGCCTCCCACGACGACGACACCGAAGAAAAAGTGGCGCTTCATGCAGGCATGGGCGTAACGATCAGTGAGTTTCCCGTATCTTTTGAAGCTGCACACGCCGCACGAGAACACGACATGGCAGTGATTATGGGGGCACCCAACGCATTTCGTGGGCAAAGCACCTCAAATAACCTGAGTGCCCGGGACGCCATTGCAGAAGGTCTCGTGGACATTCTCGCCACGGACTACTACCCGGCAGCCATGCTCCACGCAGCATTCAAGCTAGCCGCAGAGGGCGTTTTACCGCTGCATGAGAGCGTCAGGCTGGTGAGCACCAACCCTGCCAGAGCCGTTGGCATGGCAGACCGTGGCAGCATTAAAACGGGCCAATGTGCCGACCTTGTTCTCATCCACGAGAACGACGATGGCTACCCGCGTGTGCGGGGCACCATTCGTAACGGGCACCCCATCTACTGGGACAGCCACCTTGCATCCGTCTCCGATCTTACATCGCAGTTCAGGATAGAAGGTGAAACCGGGGTGCCATCACAGGGCCGGCGCAACTCCCCCGGTGGCGGGAATTAGCCCTCCATGCTGGTGGTCTCGCCAGATGCATCGCGGCGGATGAGCTTCAGCCGCTTCATCACGTTGTTTTCACCACGCCCGAAGTAACTGTAGAGGGTGCGGTATTCATCATAGAGCCGGTCATACATGGCTTTATTTTCCGGGATGGGTTCTACCACCTCGTCCTTGAGTTTACCCATTACCTGTGACGCTGCATGGATGTTCTCATAGTAACCGGCGGCAGTTGTGGCGTGGATGGCCGACCCCAATGCCGGGGCCTGTGCGCTACCCGCCAGCCGGAAACTTCGCCCGGTCACGTCTGCGTAGATCTGCCGGAGCATAGCGTTTTTCTCTGGCAGGCCACCAGCAGCCACCAGTTCTGTTACCGGCACCCCCTGCGCTTCGAATGCATCAATAATCTCGCGGGTGCCATACGCGGTCGCTTCAATCAGGGCGCGGTAAATATCCGGGGCGCGGGTTGCCAGCGTCATTCCAACAATCATCCCGCTCAGATTGGTATCGACCAGCGTAGAACGATTGCCATTCCACCAGTCCAGCGCCAGCAGGCCATGTTCGCCGGGTTTTTGCTGTGCAGCCTGCTGCTCAAGGTAGCTGTGAATATCCATGCCAGCGGCATCGGCTGCATCATAGTATTCACGAGGCACACCATGATCTACAAACCATGCAAAAATATCGCCCACACCACTCTGGCCCGCCTCATATCCATACAGGCCCTCTACAACGCCGCCATTCACAACGCCGCACATGCCCTCAACATTATTAATTACCTCCCCGCTGACGATGTGGCAGGTAGAGGTACCCATAATCATTACCATCTGGCCGGGTTCAACAGCTTTAACGGCTGGTGCGGTAACGTGCGCGTCTACGTTAGCAACAGCTATAGCAATGCCGGGGTTCAGGCCCATTTTTTCCGCCATCTCCGGGGTCAACTCCCCTGCTTTGCCACCCAGCGGCGCGAACTCCCGCCCCACTTTCTCGGCAATGACGTTTTCAAAGCGTGGGTGCAGGGCAGCGAAAAACGCCGGTGATGGGTAATCTCCATCCTGAACCAGCATCTTGTAACCGGCAGTGCAGGCATTGCGCGTGAGGTTATCGGTAAGCTGCCAGATCACCCAGTCAGCAGCTTCAATAAAGGTGTCGAAGCCGTCGTAAACATCCGGTGCTTCTTCCAGAATTTGCAGCAGCTTGCTAAAGAACCACTCCGACGAATATTTACCACCATAACGGGCCAGCCACGCTTCGCCACGCTCTGCCGCAACCGTGTTGATTTTATCGGCCTGGGGCTGGCTGGCGTGATGCTTCCACAACTTGACATAGGCGTGGGGTTCGTCCGCATAACCGTCAACAAGGCACAGCGGGGTGCCATCCTCCATGGCGGGGAGTGGTGAACTGGCCGTGAAATCCACAGCCAGACCGATGACCTCATCCGGGGAAACCCCGCTGACCTGCATAACCTGTGGCACCGTGTTGAAAAACACATCCATGTAATCCTGTGGATGTTGCAACGCCCATTCCGGGGGTAGTTTTTTCCCGCTGGTGGGCAACACATCGTCAATAACGCCGTGGGGATAGTCAAAAATAGCGGTAGCGATTTCCTCGCCAGTACGCACATCCACCAGCAATGCACGGCCAGAAAGTGTTCCGAAGTCTACGCCAAGAGTGTACATAAATATCTTTTCCAGTAACTGTTTTTGCCAGTAAAACTCAGATAGTAAACACCACGCCGGGATCTGTCAAAGAGAATTTTGCGATAGCGGGGTATACAATGGATGTTGCCGATTCACTAAGCCACTGACCGAAAGTTGTGTGAAAGAATCAGTCGATTAGCATGCCCGAATGTGTTCTGATTTTTCATCACCTCCTGAACGGTCTGAGCCAGTGCCTCAATGGATCGGTGCAGATGATTGGCGGTGGCCAGTTGTT
>JBCCQC010000444.1:0-4625 GCA_039024535.1 Chloroflexota bacterium | reverse complement strand
GGCGGTGTTCCATGCAGACTGTGCCGCCTCGCCATTTTCGATGGAACTGCGCCAGTGTTCGAGCGCCTCGCCGGGGACGAAAAACGCTTCGTCGGATGGGAAGCCGAGGGATTCTTTTGTCAGTTTCACTTCGTCCTCGCCCAGCGGGGAGCCATGCGAACTGCTGGTACCGGCTTTGTTCGGGCTGCCGAAACCAATCGTCGTCTTGCAGATAATGATGGTGGGGCGTTCCTGTTCTTCCTTTGCCTGTGTGATGGCCGCACTGATAGGCGCGTAGTTATCGCCGTCTTCTACCGTGATGACGTTCCAGCCGTTCGCCTCGAAGCGTTTGCCCACATCTTCTGTGAAAATCATGCTGGCTTCGCCGTCCAGGGTAATATCGTTGCTGTCATATAGCACGATAAGCTTGTTCAGGCCCCAGTGCCCCGCCAGCGAAGTAGCTTCCAGCGCCACACCTTCCATCAGGTCGCCGTCGCTGGCAATAACGTAGGTGTAGTGATCCACGACTTTGTGGCTATCTGTGTTGAACTTCTGCGCGAGGAACGCCTCTGCCAGTGCCATGCCCACAGCGGTAGAAATACCCTGCCCCAGCGGGCCGGTTGTGGTTTCTACGCCGGGGGTCTCGTGATACTCCGGGTGGCCGGGGGTTTTACTGCCCCACTGCCGGAAGTTCTTGATTTCCTCCATCGAGAGGTCATAGCCAGCAAGGTGCAGCAGCGCGTAAATTAGCATACTGCCGTGCCCTGCACTGAGCACAAAGCGATCACGGTTGAACCAGTGCGGGTCTTTCGGGTTGTGGGTCATGTGTTCCATCCACAGCGCGTAGGCCATCGGTGCCGCGCCCAGTGGTAAACCGGGGTGGCCGCTGTTGGCCTTCTGCACAGCGTCAATAGACAGTGCGCGTACAGTGTTGATGGCAAGTTCCTGGATGTTCTGTGTTGCAGTTGCCAAGGGGGAGTCCTCCGTTGTGGTGTGTGTAGACAATATGCTTAACTTTAACGCCGAGTGTAGCACTTTCCAACTCCTGTTCCGTGAGGTTGCTTACGGTTTACGGGCTGGCGGGTGGCTCTTATAATGCACGCCGTTTTCCGTAATAAAACCTGCGTAGGGGACGCAGCGTGCTGTGCCCCTACCCTGAATGGATATGTACATGAGCAGCATTCCGCAAACTTCCACCGCAGAGCAACCCACCACGACCACCACGGTAGATAGCGTACTGCGTGCGGTTACGCTGTCCGTGCTGGGCGTTACGCTGGCACTGGTCGCGTTTTTTGTCGTTTTACAGGTGACGCAGGTATATCTGTACGTCCACGAACCGCTGGACGAAATGCTCTATGCAGACATCGCCAATATTGCCGTGATGGGTGGTGCGCCGTTCGATGCCGTGTGGGACATCAAGCCGCCGGTAAACACCTATGTGCTGGCTCCATTTGTGGCCGCACTCGGCAACAGTATTCAGACGATCCGTATTGCTGTGCTGGCAATGAACGCGGTGTTCGCCGTGCTGGTGACGGCAGTAGCATGGCAGGTGAGCAAATCCGGGTGGGTGACGGGGGCCGCTGCATTTGCCGGTGTGTTGTATGGGGCGCGGGCCGCCTTCACAGATGGCTGGCAGCCAGTGCAGGTGATGCTGGTGTTCAGTGTGGCAGCTATGCTGGTGGTGATTGCAGGGCGTGGGCGCACACTGTGGATGCTGACGGGGGGCGTGCTGCTGGCGTGGGCATTTTTCACCAAGCAGGTGATTGCGCCGGAGGGTTTTGCAGCAGTGGTGTTTGCGGCGTACTTCGCGCCACAGGGCAAGCGCATCCGGGCGGCGGTGCTGGTTGTACTCGGCGGCTTGATTGGTGTGGGCGGGTTTGTGCTGTTCTGGGCATGGCAGGGCACACTGGTCAGCGTGTGGGAAAATGCGTTCGTCAACAGCTTTTTCTATGCTGTGGAACCGGGCGGCAACAACTGGCACTTCAACGACGAATTCACGGATATGTTCCAGCGGTATTTTGTGGGGCAATCGCTGCCGTACCTGCTGCCGCTGCTGGTGATGAGCGTGTTTGCCGTGCCAACCCTGCTGCGTTACCGGGAAAGCCGCGTGGTGACGCTGGTCGTGCTGGTGTGGCTGCTGATGGCAGTCGTGGGCGCGATGGTGGGCCGTTCTATGCGGCGCACGTACTTTTTGCAGACGGTGCCGCCGCTGATTGTGCTGAATGCGATGGCCCTGCCGTACTATCTGCGGCTGGGGCGCTACTGGCAGACGGCGCTGGCGGTTGTGCTGGCTGTGGCACTGTTCCGGGCGGATATTGTGCGCTCGCCGCTGCGCATGTGGGATGACCTGACTGCAATCACATGGCGCAGCGCGGACGATAACCCCATCCTGGAGGAAGGCACGGTGCAGACCGTGGCTGCCCTGCGTGAGTACGCCGCGCCAGAAGACTGTGTGTGGACGTGGGACACAACCGGTTTGTACCGTTATCTCGCAGAGGTAATGCCGTGCGCACCAGATCACGCGGCACATTTGATGATGGTTGTGGAGTCGTTCGATTACAGGCGCATCCGCGCAGAACACATGAATACGCTGTTTGAGGAGCAACCGACCATCCACACACGCTATGCCACATGGGGCTACTTCAGTGAATTGAGCCGCTTTGCAGACCGCTATCTGGGCGAAAAGCTGTTCAACGGGCTGGAAGACTACGGTTCGGTGGATATGGCCTCGTACACACCGCGCTATGCCAGCTTTGGCGGGTACTTCGAGATGATTGGCTATGATCTGTTCACGCCGCAGGGCATCTGCGCCGGGGATGACATTACCAGTGCGGTCACATGGCGCGGCATCGAAACGCCACCGGCTTACTACAACATGTTCGTTCACCTGCTCACCGCCGATCAATTGGCGCGGGTGGCCGGTGTGGATGTGCGCCCGCACGAAAAGCTGCCCACAACAGAGTGGGATTACCCGAATATGCTGTATCTGGGAGATACGGTAACGTTCACTGTGCCAGAAGATACCGCGCCGGGGACGTATTTACTGGTTCACGGCTTTTACGACCCCGCAACCGTGGAGCGCGTCCCCGTGACCGATGCAAATGGCAATCCGCTGCCGGGGGATTATATTCTGCTGACGGAAATCACCGTGGAAGCGTGCGATGAATAACCGCTGAGCATCTGCGGCGCTATACAACCCGTTAACGTTGCGTGCGTATAATCTGCAAATGACAACGGCAGTGCGAAAGAGCATCTATGTTTAAACAGGCTGGATTTAACTTACGGTATGCGTACCTGAACCTGCAACGCGGCGGGCTGTGGACGTTGTTTGCGGTGTTCTGTATTGCGGCGGGTGTGAGCGCAGTGGTAGCCCTGCGCAGCCTGGGCCTCGCCATCGAAGACACACTGCTGCAAACCGTCCGCGAGACGAACAACGGCGATGTGCTGATGGCGCGTGGCGGGGATAACCCGTTCTCCGCGATCACGGGCATTGAGGGCGTGGGCGTGGATGACGAAAGTGACCGGCAGTTCACGTTTTTTAACGAGACCCACATTGCAGACATCGAGGCGTATGTGGATGCTAACGACGGCGTGATGGCAACCTACCGCGAAGCCTCCGGTATTCAGGTGATCCCCATTGGCTCCACGGCTGCGGGACGACCGCAGTTCGTCAGTGTGTTTTTGATTGACCCGGCCACGTACCTGCCCATTGGCGAAGTCACGACGATAGAGCCGCCGGGGTTCACGCTGGAAGACCTGCTGATACCCGGTGAAAACGTGATTGTGCTGAGCGAAAATCTGGCGGATACCTATAACGTGACCGTGGGTGATATTGTGCGTGTGAGTGGCAGCGAAGAAGACTTCGAGATTGTGGGCATCGCCGCCACATCGGAGGAAGCCAACTTCCGTGACCTGATTTCGTCGTTTTTCGGGTTCGCCTACCTGAATATTGACCGCGCCCCTGTGATCAACGAAGACCCCGCCCCCAACCGCATCAGCGTAGCGTTCCCGCCGGGGGCAGATATTGAACTGCTGGCGGAAGAACTGGACGACATCGCCCCGCGCCGCACAGAAACCGATAACGTGGTGGAAATGGAGGAGATTTTCGCCACCATCTCCGATGTGATCGGGCGTTTGATTGTGGTGATGGGCCTGGGCGCGTTGATTATCGGCGGTGTGGGGATTATCAATACGATGCTGGTAATGGTGCGCCGCCGCACCATGGAGATTGCCACGCTCAAAACATTCGGGTTGCGTGGCGGGCAGGTAGCGAGTTTATTTGTCTATGAGGCGTTCCTGCTGGGTATCCTCGGCAGTATTGCTGGCATTATCATCGGGACGCTGCTGGGCGGTTTTGTGAACCAGTTTGGCGAACAATTTCTGCAACAGGAACTCCGCTGGCGTTTCTACCCGGAATCGGCGTTGTACGGCTTTGCACTGGGCCTATCGGTGACGGTCGTGTTCGGTGTGCTGCCCGTGCTCACGGCGACGAAAGTGCGCCCCGCTATTGTGCTGCGTCCCAATGAAACACACATCCCCGCTGCCGGTATTTTCCAGTCGATTGGCGTGCTGTTTATCGTCATTATCGCTATCGGGCTGATGGTCGGTAGCATTTTCGGCGGGCAGATCACCCAGCGCGTGTGGGG
>JBCCQC010000443.1:0-4629 GCA_039024535.1 Chloroflexota bacterium | reverse complement strand
GAGCACGAACGGCCTGCCCTGCCACAGCGCCGCATCACTGGCCCAGATGCCACTGCGCTCTTTCCCCGTCATCGGGTGGCCGCCAATGGCCTGCACGCTCACCGGGAGCCTTCCCATTGCATCGCAGATGTCCTGCTTGGTGCTGCCGATGTCCATCAGCAGCGTGTTATTGCGCAGGTAGGAGCCAATCCGCTTTTCAAGCATCTCTACGATAGCCCGTACCGGGGCCGCCAGAATAACTGTGTCTGCGTTCTTGACCCCGGCTTTCAGGTCGTCTGTGGCGTTATCCACGATGCCGTGTTCAACAGCGTAGGCGCGGGTTTCCGGGTTGAGGTCAACCCCGGTGATGGTTTTTGCATGGTTACGCATTGCCAGCGCCATGCTGCCACCCATCAAGCCCAGCCCTACCACAGTTAAATGTTCTGTTCGGAACCCGCCGGTGGTCATAAGTTCACCGCCGGTGGGATGAAAAATGCGTCGTCTATCATTACGCCTCATCTTCTCCGTTTTTCACGTATACCCGATGATCCGGATACAGGTCTTTGCGCAGGATTTCTGCGCCGCGCATATACACATGCACAATCTCATCCAGTTCTTTTTCTGTGTTCCAGTGGATCAGTACACGAATACACATGGGGATGCCATCAGCGGCGGCAATTTCTGCCATGCCCATCAGTGCCACCTGTGACCAGCCCATGTCGCGTGCGGCCTTCGCCGGGAACGCAGCAGTGAGTTCTGGCGTGGTGGTGAACAGCACACTGGCTACGTCATCCTCTACGATGTTATTTTCCTCGATCAGTTTTTCCAGCAGCGTGCGCGTGGCACGGATGATTTCGTCAGCGGTGTTGTGTTCTACGGTTGTTGCGCCGCGTATCCCTCGCACACGCATCATAGTTGCACCTCCTGTGGTGTAGGCAATAAAAAAGCGCAGAGCGTTTCGCCCTGCGCTTCCATTTCTCAAAGTTGTTCTGGCTCTACTTCAGCCAGTCCGCTTGTAAGCAGCACGCAACGCTCGACACACCGATATGTCGTTGCTAAAGTAATAGTCATAAAACGGGTAAGCTGTGCTGCGTCCGGTCACGGTGAGTACCTTGTTTATTCGACGGCACAAACACTAACACGATTCTGATAGGGCGTCAAACCTCTGGTTGAAGTTGATATACTCTGCACAGTGAAGTTTGTGTGGTTTGACCTATCAGCGATAATGAGCAGTGGCGTCAAAGTTACCCTGAAATTACCACGATATAATAATATTATAGGGATTTTCAGCTTCATCAATTTTCATATGATAGTGTTTCGGATCTGTCGCTTCGAATTTTTTGATCAGGCCGTAGATATAACCGAAAAGAACAAACGGCGGATACGGAATGTTACATTCTATTGTGACACTGTCGTCCACTTCCTCAAGCTGATAGCCTTCGGCCTGTGGTACATTGCGATGATGCAGCCCATAACCCTCAACAATAAACGGTAGAACCTGTCTGAAGTTTTTTATCTCGGGTGGAACCTGTAGAACCTGCGCCCCTTTCATACCTACGGCGACCAACTCTTCATATGTGAGCGTCTCTTCGATTTTCTTAATCAGGTCGAGAAATTCCTGTTGTGGATACCATGCGTTGACATCAACCTCATCAAAACCCTGTTCTTCCAGAAACGGTTTTATCCTGTTGTCACGCAGTGTACCAAGTAAAACCGAAACGTTTGCGCCGGAAACCTCTGCATCTTCCGCAGCTACATACCGTTGTGCGATGTAATTTTCCATGTATATCTTCTCCACGATTATTCGACAGGCTAATTTTAGGGAAAAAGAATGATATAGTCAATAAAAACCATTTTCATTTAACGAAAAGTCAATATTTCGACAGTCAGAGTGCAGTATTCTTTGTAAGAGAAAAAACGTAAGTCACCACAGCATCAAATAAGGATATGTTATGTATTTTGATCCCTTTACAATATCCGCGCTGGTCGATGAGTTCATGGATACCATCGTCGGCGGGCGCGTGCAGGACTCGGTGGTGGTCGACAGTACCGGCATCGGGCTGGAAGTCTACGGTAACCGCACGCGCCACTATCTCTACCTGAGCGCAGACGCCAATGCCCCGCGCGTGCATCTGGTAGAAACCAAACTCCGGCGCGGGATGCCACGTCCCACACAGTTGGCGCTGCTGGTACGCAAAAATCTTGAAGGCGGCGGCGTGGTTCACGTGAGCCAGCCTCCCTATGAGCGCATACTGCACATTGACTTCGAAACGCGGGACAGCGGCAAATACACAATTATCGTGGAACCGATAGAGCGCCGTAGCAATGTGATACTCGTGCAGGACGGTATGATTCTGGATGCGGCGCGACGTGTGGGAGCCGACGATAACCGGGTGCGTACCACGCTCCCCGCGCACGAGTACGAGCCGCCACCACCCATGACCGGGCGCATTGACCCGGCGAAACTGACCCGAGAAGCGGTCTACGGCATGTTCGACCAGAACGATGACGAGAATGTGACTACCACACGCCTTATCGGGCGGCGGCTGATGGGCGTGAGTCCGTTGATGTGCCGGGAGATGGTGCATCTATCCGGCGCACCGCTCAAGCAGAAGGCCGCTGAAGCCGACCGAGACGCACTATTCGACGCGATGCAGGCGTACTATAAGCCGCTGCTCAACCGCGAGTGGAAACCCGGCATCATCGAAAAAGACGGCGAGGTGACAGGCTTCAGTGTGTACCCCGTGACGCACCTTGACGGCTGGCGCGAGATGGAAACGGTTAGCGCGGCGCTCACGGCATACTATGGTGCGCCCAGCGGCCCGGACGGGTACAAAATCGCTAAAAAGCCAGTCCGTGAGGCTGTGCGTGATGCGCTGGGACGCGAACGGGGTAAATTGCATTCCATGAAAAGTTCGCTGAAGGATCAGGACGAACTGGAAAAACTGCGCCAGAGCGGTGAGTTGATTCTGGCGTACCAGTACACGTTCAATGAAGGGCAGACGGAACTCCGCGCACAGTACGACCCGGAGGGCGACGAACTCGTGATTAAGCTCCAGCCGGAGATGACACCGCTGGAAAACGCACAGCGTTACTTCAAAAAGTACGACAAGGCGAAAAGTGCGCTGGAAAACGTGCCGAAACTGGTTGCAGAAACCGAAGGTCGCCTGAATTACCTGACGCAGCTAGAAACCGATATTGACCTTGCCGGTTCATGGCCGGAAATTGACGAGGTGCGCCAGATTTTGCAGAGTATGGGCTACTGGAAGGGCAAGCCTGCACAGAAAATCGCTAACAGTGGCAATAGTGGCCCCCTGCGCCTTGTGAGCAAAGACGGGTTCGTGATGTGGGTGGGGCGCAACAGTCGTCAGAATGACGCTGCGACGTTTGGCAAGGGCGGCGGCGATGACCTGTGGCTGCACGCGCGTGATGTTCCCGGCGCACATGTGGTCATCAAGTTCGATGGGCGCAAAATCCCAGAAGACGTGATCGAACAGGCGGCGTCCATTGCGGCGTTTTACAGCAAACTGCGTACGGAAGGCAACGTCATCGTGGATGTGACACAGTGCAAATACGTCAAGAAAATCAAAGGCGCGGCCCCCGGCATGGTGACGTATCGCAACGAGGAAACGCGCACGGTCGTTCCCCGCAGCGAGGACGAATTCGAGATGGCCTAGCTGTGCTATACTGTGCAAACTCGGTTAACGGGGTGGCGTTGCCGCCCCGAATGCACAGCACAGGATGGAACGATGGCAGAACAGCAAATGCTTTCTCCCGATGTGGGGCAGGCAGTAGACCTCTCAAAGTATGACCCGGCCTATAAGGGCAAGCGTGAAAAAGCGGAAACCCGCGTAGAAACAGATGCACTCCGCGATGAAATGCGCGATTTGCAGGAAAGACTTTATGCTGAGGGCAAACAATCGCTGCTGATTGTGTTGCAGGCGATGGACGCAGGCGGCAAAGACAGCACAATTGAGAAGGTGTTCCGGGGGGTGAACCCGCAGGGCGTGCATGTTGCCAGCTTTAAGCGGCCCACAGAAGAAGAACTCGACCACGATTTTCTGTGGCGCGTGCATAAACAGGTGCCCCGGCGCGGGTATATTGGCATTTTTAACCGTAGCCACTATGAAGATGTGTTGATTGCGCGAGTCAATCAGCTTGTTCCCCAGGACGTAATCGAGGCGCGTTACGACCACATCAACAACTTTGAGCGCCTGCTCTCTGACAGTGGCACACACATCCTCAAGTTTTACCTGCACATTAGCAAAGACGAGCAAAAAGAACGCTTTCAGGATCGGCTGGATCGCCCGGAGAAAAACTGGAAATTCTCGGCTGGTGATTTGGAGGTGCGCGAGCGATGGGATGATTACATGAGCGCGTTTGAAGTGGCGCTGACGAAATGCAACACCGACTACGCCCGCTGGCACATCATCCCGGCGAACCGCAAATGGTACCGCAATCTGGTCGTCACGCGCACCATCGTGGAAAAACTGCGCGAGATAAACCCGCAGTTCCCGCCGCCAGAAGATAATCTGGATGGAGTTGTTATCCCGGACTGAAATTGCTGATCCGCGCTTGCCGCCCCCACCGGCTGCGATTATAGCGCGCGGCTCGCAAGCTAATTTGCGTCGCGGAGACGTGGGTGAGTGG
>JBCCQC010000442.1:0-4635 GCA_039024535.1 Chloroflexota bacterium | reverse complement strand
GTATCCCAATCCGTCACCCCCACCTCCAGACCCATCCAGCACGGCAGTTCACACTCGCTCATAGCGAACACCCCCGCCGCCTCCATCGGATACACCAGCCCATACCCCACGCGCACGGCTCCCACGCACAGAGCCAGCACGGTTATCAACATCAACACAGGTCGCAGCAGTTGCAGCATCATAATCCCCATCAACCATTATGTAACGCCACATCAACACAGAATACGCTACCATAACGCCACCAGAAATGGCATGACAACCGACATATCGTGGGGGAACCGCAGAGATGGATTTAAGCAATGTGTTCGTGACGCTGATTGACTTTGACCGCAGCGTGTTCGAGAGCTTTTCGCCGGAGGGCCGCCAGATCGAAATTATCCACACCGGCGACAGCGAAAACGACCGCTTCGTCATCATAGACGGCACGCCCTACCGCGAGGACGACCCCTTCGGCATTGTGCGGCTGAGTGGCAATGGCGACCGTGTGCTGACAGTACTCATGTTCGGGGAGCCACAGCCACAGCAGCTAATGGCGATTGCCCACGAGTTCTTCCACCGGGAAGACTAACCCGCCACACAGCGTCCCAGTGCAGCCTGTACATCCGGGGCGCTCAGGTCAGTAGGTGTGCGCGGCGGCACAATAATCTGGTCAATCATCGCTTCCGGGTCACGGAAGTCGATGCGGGCACTGTGATAGTTATCATTCGGGAACACCCGCACGGTAATCCCCTCACGGAAGTAATCAAAGCTGTAGCCATTACCGTTATAGTCGATCACCCCATCCGGGTGCCCCAGTTCCAGCAGCACCTCCACCGGGCACGCATGATACATCAGGATCATATACCCCATCCGATTGCCAAAAGCATCCACCTGCACCAGTCCACTCAGGTCAGCATCAATCGTGAAGTCCCACTCAAAGCCAAACGTATCCAGATTGTACGTGCCAAGTATGCGCCGCACATCGTCTGCCGTAGTCTCACGCTCGCGTAAATCCATCCAGCACGGCAGTTCACACCCGGAGATAGCAAACACGGTAGACGGTTGCAGCGGCACAACCACCCCATACGCAACGCGCACCACACCAATACACAGCCCGACCACTATAAAAACCAGCGTGAGGGCGTTCAACGTCAACTTCAGCATCATCGTCATCGGCAGTAGTTAAACAGGTCAATAGCCGGGTTCACCGACCACGCCCCCACCACAGGCCGCCGCCGTACCACCTGCCACACACCCAGCACCTCCTGCGCCAGGTCTGCGCCGCGCTCCCGTTCCGTAAAAATAAAAACCAGCCCATAGTCCCGGTAAATGAACAGCGCAAGCTGCTCCTGTGGCACCGCATAGGCATCATCCGGCGGCCCCAGTTCCAGTATAAACTCCGGCGTACAGGCCCCATCACGCACGGTGGTGATGTAGCGTACCCGTGTACCATCATCACTCTCAACGTACTCAATCAATCGGTCAGCATCCCGGTTCTCCCGCACTGCCACCCCGGTCAGGTCACTATGAAAATACTCAATGAAGTATGTACTGTAGGCCATGTTCTGTCCGTCCAGGATAGCTTCTGCCTCTGTTGATGTGGTGCGCCCCGGCTCAATGCCCAGCACACACGGCCCCTCACAGCCGGGGTGCGCATACAGCGCCGCCTGTGGGCTAACCAGCGCATACCCCACCCGGATGCCAGCAATAAACCCGGCCAGCAGCAAAACACCAACAGACAGAAGTCGCAGGATGAGTCGCAGCATCACGTTCTCCCTATCACAGGCAATCCGGCAGCATCAGGGCCAGCGCCTGCGGCCATGTAATAGATTCACTGCGCAGTGTACCCCGGATGGGATCGGTACGTGACTGGAAAACAGTAAACGCGCTGTCACTTTCCCACAGCACCGTGTAATTGCGGCTGCCCGCATAGAAGTACATGAACACTTTACTGCGCTGGCCGGTGTGATGGAGCGTGGCGGCATAGGGGCGGCCCGTCTGCGTGAACAGCCCCACCGGGCAATCAATCCCCTGCACTTCGAGGAAAATCAGCCGCTCCCGGAACAGCAAATACAGGTCGTGGTCGTCCATCGTATGTTTGTACCGCTGGTAAACCGGGAAATCGACTACATTCAGCGCCGCCGCCACATCATCATATGTCGCACTGTACATATCCAGGCCACGCCAGCACGGGCCATCACACATCGCGTGCGTGAACTGCGTCTGTGGCTGGTAAGCCATGCCATAGCCGACGCGAATCAATGCCATGCACAGCACAAGTACAGTGAACAGAAGCAAAATGGGTCGGTACATGGCAGGCAGCATGGCAATTCCCCTTTCAATCACAGGCAGTGGGCAGCATCTTCATAATGTCCGACCAGTCCAGCTCAGGATCAACCCCCGGACGAACACCGGACGCCTGCCCGCGCAGCACAACCCGTATACCCCGGCCCACTTCACTGCTGTCTATCTCAAGATCATAGCCCCTGCCCGTGTAAAACAGGTTAAAGTAACCGCGAAAATCAGTTCGTGCTGCATTGAGCGTAGCCGCATAGCTCACCGCCATCATATCCGGTTCGCCCATGTGGGCCATAAAATGCATTGGACACTCAACACCGCCAAGTATCAATTCGTTCAGCGTTTCACGCAGCGTTGCCTGAACCGCCACCCCATCATACATAAACGTTAACTGGACGAGCGGGCCATCCACATCCACACCGACATAATCGCTATAGGCCACATCGTTCACGGCGATAAACGCCCTCATATCCGCCTCGGTAGATGTTCCAATCTCCATGCCATGCCAGCACGGATTGTCACACCTCGGATGCACAAACACATCATCCGGTTGTGGCCGCACCGCCAGCCCATAACCAACGCGCACGGCTCCCACACACAGCGCCAGTACGGTTATCAGCACCAACAGCGGTCGTAATATCAGTCGCAGCATGGATTACTCCCGGCAATGATTGAGTAAATTTGCCGCAGTAGTATCGCGCCACTCAGCTTTTAGTCGTCGGTTGTCAATTGCCCTCCTGCGTGCACTCATCACCAGAGTGGCCATGTGATCACCAAATGCCACTACATCTGCTCCTACAAGGAGAAGTTCCATGTCGATATTCTCATACATCAGGTAACCCTCCGTTCTGTCCACTTCTACTTTAATATAATCAGGAGAGCCAAGCGCAAATACTGTGTCAAGGTTACAGAATGTCGATTCCACCAGAACGACATACCACACGATTTCTTCTCCGCCCACAAAGGAATCATGTCTTATGTACACGATGCGTTCCGACCACTCGAACAGGGTAGCATCCGGGTCTTCATCAAAACCAGAAGCATAAACCTTGAGGTAAGGTATGTCACTGCCGTCAAGGATCTCTTCAAGCTCTGTCTCAGTGGTTAGACCGGGCTGTATTCCAAGTACACAGGGATCATCGCAATCCGGGTGTGAAAACAAACTTGCCTCCATCGGGTACGCCAGCCCATACCCCACGCGGATCACTCCCACACACAGCGCCAGCACAGTTATCAGCAGCAACAGCGGTCGCAATATCAATCGCAGCATGTGTTTCCCTCCCCTCGGACGCAGAGAACCGCGTCCCTACGGCTCATAACGGCCATCTTGCCGTAGGGACGGCATTTTTGCCGTCCGCCACCTGCTACGCCAGCGTACCCACATACGCACGGGCCATTGCCATCACCTGCTGCACATAGGCCGGGCGCAGTTCCGGGGGCAGGTGGTGCCGGTGCGGGAGCTGGAGTTTACACATTGAGATGATGGTGTGCGCTATCGGCTGGATGTCTTCTGGAGTGCGCTGCGGGAAATGCTGCTGCAACACCGCCTGCATCATCGTCACCATATCCATATAGGCCGTGTGCCCGATGGCCTCCAGCGAGTCGGTTTTCACCGCCCCGAAAAACAACGGCTCAAAGCCGGGGTACATGGTGTAAAACTTCAGCGTGCCCTCAAGGAAGTAATCCACCACATCCAGCAGCGACATCTGCGCGGCCACATCGCGGAAGCCCTCGTCCAGCACCACATGTAACTGTTCGAGGTAGCGGTCTGCCAGCGCTTCCAGCACGGTGTCTTTGTTCTTGAAATACTGGTACAGGCTGCCCACAGACGTATCAGCCCGGTCTGCAATGTGGTTGGTGGTAATATCCGCATAACCCATCTCGACGATAAGTTCGGCAGCGGCATCCAGGATTTTATTCACGCGCTCCTTGCCGCGCTTTGTAGTAGGCAGTTTGCGCATGGTGGTTTCTTCGGTCATGGGTGTTCCACATCATGTGAGCGTTTGCTCTCATTGTAGCAGACCGCGCCAGAAATGTTCATTTGGGATATATGAGGGGCTGTTTGGGATATAACCCAACTTATATCCCAATTTTATCCCAAATCCGGGGATCAGCCACCCGCTACGCCATTATCCGGCACCGTCAGCGGCACATAGTCCTCAGCCCACCACTCCGGGAAATCGACCGGTTCATAGCCAAAATACGCATCCAGAATGCGGCGCACCATCGGCGCGGCCACATCGCTGCCCTCGCGGGAGTTCTGCGATACCACCGCCACAGCCACTTCCGGGTCATCTGCCGGGGCATAAGCCACAAACCACGCATTCGGGTAAGTCGTCGTCTGGGCAGTGCCCGTCT
>JBCCQC010000441.1:0-4646 GCA_039024535.1 Chloroflexota bacterium | reverse complement strand
GTTGAAGTGGTCAACGATTATTTCGAAAATCTCCCGAAGTTTGTAAGTGCTGCAAACTCATTCGGATTGATGGATGGTGGTGTTGATGCAGCAATCACCAATTTCTTTGGTTTTCAATTGATGCAGCGTGTACAGCTACGCATCATCAAGGAGTTCTTTGGTGAGCAACCTGTTGGTACGTCCATTATCGTGGAGACGAAAAACGAGAAACATCCCTACATCGCCCACACACCAACCATGCGCGTTCCACTGGATATTCGCAATACCGATCACGTGTACAACGCAATGGCGGCAATGCTGCGTGCAGTTCATCATCATAATTTAACTGCGGAGCGTAAAATAATCACAATCGCCTGCCCCGGACTGGGCACAGCAACCGGGCGCGTCCCGGCAGATCAGGCCGCACGGCAGATGGCATTGGCCTATCGCAATTACCTGAATCCACCGAAACGCATCGGCTGGAATTATGCTCATGAACGGCATGACGCAATCGGCTTCGGGGGCCATGTTGCGCTGGAAGCAAAATATCCCGCAGACTACGACCCCGAAGCGAAGAAGTAGAGGCATGACTTGCTCACTGTAGATACCATAGATGACCCGCGCTCCTGGAACGATGCCCTGCGCGACCTGCCCTGCGCCCACGTGCTGCAAACATGGGAGTGGGGCGAGTTCAAGCGGCAGACGACCGGCTGGCAACCACAGCGCCTTGCGTTCAAGCGTGGCAGTGAGGTCGTGGGGATGGCTTCGGTTGGTGTGCGCAGCGTGGGGCCACTCAAAGTGATGTATGCACCGAAAGGCCCTGCTCTTGCCTACAATGACCCGGACATCACCGCCGCCATACTGGACGAACTTCAGCACCGTGCAAAGTCTACCGGGGCTATCTGGCTGAAGATAGACCCCGACGTAATCGCAGCTACGGGCGTCCCCGGTGAAGAAGATGACACCCCCGATGAAACGGGCACGCAGGTGCAGCAGGCACTCACAGAACGCGGCTGGTTCTTCAGCGATGAGCAGCCACAGTTCCGCAACACCGTAAACATCGACCTCACGCAGAGCGAAGATGATATTCTGGCGGCGATGAGTGGCAATACACGGCGCAAGGTTCGCACTGCGGCAAAAAAAGACGTGAGCATACGTCCCGGCTCCGCTGATGACCTGCGCACACTCTATGATCTGTATGAAACCACTGGCGACCGCAACGACTTCATCACACGCCCGTTTGACTACTACAAACAGGCGTGGGCCATCTTCATCGAGGCGGGTTTAGCACAACCCTTCATCGCAGAGTATGACGGCAAAGCCATTGCCCATGTGATTCTGTTCCACTTCGGGCGCAAATGCTGGTATTTTTACGGCGCATCGTCCAATGCAGAGCGTAACCGGATGCCGAACTATGCGTTGCAGTGGGAGAGTATGCGCTGGGCGAAGGCACAGGGCTACGACATCTACGATATGTGGGGCGCACCGAACGTCTTTGATGAGAGCGATAGCATGTGGGGCGTGTACGAGTTCAAGCGCGGGTTCCGGGGTACAGTCACGCGGCACATCGGCGCGTGGGATTACGCGCCGTACCCGCCGCTCTACACGGGCTACACACAGGTTATGCCGCGAGTCATCAATCTTATGCGGAGGCGGGCATAGTGAGCGATAAATACAAACTGTTTGAAGACGTGCTGAATACGCTGGTTGGTGAGGGGTGCTGGTCTGTGCTGGTAAGCGGCGGCCTAGATAACGGCGCGACCATGAGCATGGGCAATAAAGTGGAACGCCCTGTCCCGCTGGACTCCCCGAACCTGACCGATGAGCAAAAAACGTATGTCGGCGCATTCGAACTGGTCATTGCGGACTGCACATGGCGGCTGGACTCGCCCAACCAGATCGTAACCTCGTGGAGTGATGACGAAACTGTCAAACGTGAGTATCTGGGCTATCTGGCAGGGCAGACGGTGTCTGCATGGGAGATCACATGGCCGGGGCTTGACCTGACCCTGCACTTTGCCAATCACCTGTCGCTGCGCCTGTTCTGTGACCAGACCGACCCGGTAGACAGCGGCGAAAACTATTCGCTGCTCTCGCCGGACTATATTCTAAACGTGGGTATTCGCAGTGCGCTTGCGGTAAGCCAGCGCCCTGCGGCATAAATGTGACCCTTGTCCTACATGTGGCGTCACACCGGACGTTCAAAACCGGTTATAATCCTGATGATAACGGTTTTGAGGAAATGCTATGGTCGGAGAGACAATCAAAGTGAACATCCCCCGCTCATCCTACATCGAAACCAACGGCATCACGCTGCATGTGATGCGGGCAGGTAACGAAGAAGGTGAGCCGGTCGTTTTGCTGCACGGCTTCCCGGAGTTCTGGTACGGCTGGCACAATCAAATCGCACCACTGGCAGAGGCCGGGTATCGTCTCATTATCCCGGATCAGCGCGGTTATAACCTGAGTGATAAGCCCACTGGCGTTGAAAACTACAGCATCGATAAACTCGTGGGCGATGTCATCGGGCTGATGGACGTAATGGAATATGAGACGGTGCGCCTTGTGGGTCATGACTGGGGTGCAGCGGTGGCATGGCATACGGCAATGCGCTATCCAGAGCGCATTCACCAGCTTTCGATCATGAATGTACCGCACCCGGATGTGTTCTCAGATACGATTCGCTCGGATTTCTCTCAGTTGCTCAAAAGCTGGTACATTTTCATGTTCCAGTTACCGGGCATTCCTGAGCAGACCATCAAGTTCAATGATTTCAACACTTTTACCGAGTTGATGCAAAAAGAAGCCGACCTGCGTGATGACGAAGTGCGCCGCTATAAAGAGGCGTGGAGCCAGCCGGGGGCGCTGACGGCGATGGTGAACTGGTATCGTGCAGCGGTGTGTCACCCGGCAGCAAACCCTGAAGACACCCGCATTCACGTACCCACCCTGATGATGTGGGGCAAGCAGGATCTGGCACTTTCGGCAGATATGGCCGAACCAAGCATCGACATGTGTGACGAAGGTAAACTGATCTTTTTCAAGAACGCGGGGCATTTTGTCCAGCACCAGCGAGACGAAAAGGTCAGCCAGTATCTACTGGAGTTTTTTGCACATGGCCTGTCCAGTTCAAACAGCACCACCTGAGAGTAGCTGTTCGTCAAAAGAGAGGTCAGCTCTGGCCTCTCCATCTACATAATATTCAGCAAATTTTTTACCTTCAGTAACAAAATACCAGTATCCTTACCACTCATAATTTCATAACATTACGTCAGTGTGGCTGATTGTATCTCGAAGCGGTCAGTAACACATAGGGACAGTGATTATTCTTTATTTACAGTGTTCTCCCATCACAGTTGATTCAAGGAGTAGACTATGCTTTACCTCAGTCAATATCCTGCCACGCTGTCACAACGGCTGCGCAACATCAACCTTTCTGTGGATCGCCTTACATTATTTTCCTTTATGTGGGGGTTCGCAGCACTGGTACATATGGAGGTATTCTTCGACTGGCTGATTGGCCCGAATTACGCTGGCTATGCGCTGTTTGTCTCCATCATTGTTCTGTTGCTGCGTCCAAAGTCCATCACGGCGTTGATGGTTATGGTGTCTTTGAATATTCTCTACTCCATGACGAGATTGCCATACAAGGTCAACCACATCCTGTTTGAGGATATGGTCAACCTGACAATTATTATGGCCTTCATCCGGGCAGTGTGCGTTGCACGTCGCCACATCAAAAACGGAGAAACTGTGGAAGACTTCCGCGAGTTGTTTTTCTCCACGTTTGCGCCGGTGATTCGTGTGCAGCTTATCCTTCTGTACGGATTTGCCACGATTGCGAAGCTGAATACCGATTTCTTCGATGTGGCAATCAGTTGTGCGGTCATCATGACCAACGACATCATCGACACATACAGCATTCTTGCACCGCTGGGTGGTTTGCCGGGGCTGGGGTCAATGGCACTGTGGGGCACGCTTGTGATTGAGGGAGCGCTGGCTGTCGGGCTATTCTTCAGGCGCACGCGCATGGCAACGATTGTCATCGGGCTGCCGTTCCACTTTATGCTGGGCTTCCACCCGATTGATGGGGTGTACAGCTTCACAACCCTGATTTACGCGCTGTATGCGCTATTTGTGAGCAAGCAGTTCGTTGCAGAGCTGTCTGTCGTACTCAACCGTATTATTCACTCAGAGTGGTTGCATAAAAGCCTGCCACGGTTGATGGTCGGCGCTGTTATATTTGCCGTTGTCGGTATCACTGCCGCAGTCATCGGCTACGCGAATATGGGCATGAGCGCCTTTTACTCGCTGGATATTACCGCGTTTACAATCTGGTCAATGGTGTTCATCTCGATGTACCTGTATGTATTCTGGCGCACAGAGCAGCCCGTGTGCCACGAAGCAAGATTCCCGAATGTGGGCTGGGTGTGGGTGTTGGTCGGCATTGTGGTATTCAATGGCCTCAATCCGTATCTTGGCTTTAAAACGCAAACATCCTTCACCATGTTCAGCAATCTGCGTACAGAGCAAAGTGGAAATCATCTGTTCATCCCGGATGTTAAGCTGGCAGGGTTCCAGCTAGATCTCATCCAGATTACAGAGACCGATCATGATGACTTCAACTATTATGTAGAGGAGAATCTGCTGCTTACCCGCTTCGAGTT
>JBCCQC010000440.1:0-4648 GCA_039024535.1 Chloroflexota bacterium | reverse complement strand
TGCCGGTGTGGATATTGGTATTTTCATCACCATAAACGTCACAATGCTGCACTTCTGGTGGCTGTTCATCGCACTCATTATCGTGTTCCGTCCGCAGTGGGTGCGCCAGCCACAGGCCGAACTCACCCTTCAACCTGCATCAACCAGCTAAGAGTAGAGGGCGCGGTGCGCTGCGCCCCTATCGTGAATTTACCGATAGACACTAAATGCTATCCAGATCAGAAGGAGTTGATATTATGACTGACAGAAGTGACCTGCACGTTATCCTTGGAACCGGCGCTGTTGGCCTCACCGTAAAAGATGAGCTTTGTAAACGCGGCTACACCAATATCCGTATGGTGAACCGCAGCGGCAAAACACCCGAGCCACTCGGCGACGGCATTGAACTCGTCAACGGCGATATGACCGATCCAGCGTTCGCAGTACAGGCAGCGGAAGGTGCAGCCGTTGTCTACAACGCGCTGAACCCGGTTTACCACAAATGGGACACATTCATTATGCCGCTGTGGGAAGGCGTGGTAGAAGCGGCCAGCGCCAACCATGCGAAACTGGTCTGCATGGATAACCTGTACATGTACGGCGATGTGAACGGCGAACCCATCCATGAGGGTATGCCCTATGTGGCGCATACGAAGAAGGGCAAAATCCGGGTGCAGGCGGCAAACTACCTGCATGATGTACATGCCAGCGGTAAGGCACAGGTAGTTATCGCACGGGCCTCAGACTTTATCGGGCCACGTGTGGATAATTCTGTTGCAGGGGGAGATTTCACCTTCAAACCGGCTTTGCAGGGCAAACGCGCACAGGTTGTTGGCCGCGTAGACATGCCCCATAGTTATACCTACATGCCGGATGTGGCCCGTGCGCTGGTGGATCTTGCTGAGGCTGATGATGTTACCGGGCAGGTATGGCACATTCCAACAGCCCCGGCAGTAACCATGAAAGAGATTCTGGAGATGATCTATGCCGAAACCGGGCATCCGCTGCGCTACAGTGCTGCAACAACATGGATGGTGCGCATGGCTGGCCTGTTCGATCCAGAGATACGCGAAGTTGTGGAGATGATGTACGAGTTCAATCAGCCGTTTCTCATCGACAGCAGTAAGTTTACGGCACGGTTTGGCTGGCACGGCACCGATACACAGACTATTGTGAAACAATCAGTAGCGTGGTTCGCCAGCCACAGCCAATAACGCCATGTACCGGGCGGCGTTTATCCGTCGCCCGGTGCGTCCAGCGTGCTGATGCGCAGTTCGGCCTGTTCCAGTAATATTTCGCAGTGGGTGGCCAGCAGGCGGCCCCGTTCATACGTCTCCACAGATTTTTCCAGCGGCAGGTCGCCGCTTTCCATCTGCTCAATGATGTGGGCCAGTTCAGCGTAGGCTTTTTCGAACGTCATGTCGCTAATATCGGGCATTGGCTTCAATCCTCAGTTGTGGCGTTGATGTCGCCGTCTGCAAAAGTAATAGTCAGGGTTTCAGATGCACTGGCCGCCTGCGCAGTGCTTATGATGGTGCCACTATCGCCCTCACGCACAATGGCATAGCCACGCCTCAAAATCACATCTGGATTTGTGCTTTCCAGTGCAGCAGATTTACCTGCTAGCCTCTCCTTTAGCTGGTTGAGGTGCTGTTTTTGCAGGGTCATCAGGCGGGTGTTCAGGTCGTCCACGCGCTGGCGATGGTTACGCACAGCGTTTGACGGGGAGAGGTACGACAGCGTTTTCTGCTGTTGCTGCACATCATCATGCAAACCTGCGAGTTTGCGCTGTGCCAGTTGGTGTAGCAGGGTTTTACTGGTCGCAAGGTCAGCGCGAATATCGGCCACATCCGGCGACACCAGTTCAGCAGCAGCACTTGGCGTGGGTGCGCGGTGGTCGGCCACAAAGTCGATGATCGTAAAGTCTGTCTCGTGGCCCACCCCACTGATGACCGGCGTTGTAATTTCAAACACGGCACGCGCCACCTGCTCATCATTAAACGCCCACAAATCTTCCAGGCTACCGCCCCCACGTACCACCAGCATCACATCCACACTGCCAGCAGCATCCAGATGTCGAACTGCGCTGGCAATGCGCGGTGGGGCTTCTGTCCCCTGCACCAGCGTGGGACTGAGCGTGACATCTGCCAGCGGGAACCGTCGGCGCAGTACGTCCAGCACATCCTGATAGCCAGCCGCATCCGGTGATGTGACGACGCCGATATGCAGTGGAAACGCAGGGAGTGGCTTTTTATGTTCCGGGGAAAACAGCCCTTCCGCGTCCAGCTTCGCCTTTAGTTGCTCAAACTGCGCATACAGGTCGCCCACGCCTGCCGCCCGGATGAAGTCAGCGTATAGCTGGTAGTCACCGCGCTGGTCATAGACCCCGACGCGGCCATGCACAATGATGCTGTCGCCGTTCTCTGGTACCACGAACTGCCGCGCCGTGTCACTGCGCCACATCACACAGCGCAATTGCGAGGCACTGTCTTTGAGCGTGAAATACCAGTGCCCGGAGGCTGCCCGCTTCATGTTAGAAACTTCGCCCTGCACCCATACATCCTGTAATAGGGTGTCGGTTTCCAGCAGATAGCGGATGTGGGCGGTGATTTCTGCAATCGGGTAAATCTCTGGCATGGGTTATCGTTCCGGGCGAAAAATGTGCGTGGCAGTCATTGTACATTACAGTATAATCTGTCTCCATTGATAAGAACGAGATGAATTGTGAGGATTGTTTTTCCAATGGCATTTCTGAATACACAGGAGCGCGAGGCGTTCCAGCAAGAACTGACGGACATTGGTGATTTCATCAAGGTGAAGCGCCGCCTCATCCTGGCTGACCAGAAGGGACGGCTGGCGTTTTTTCGTAATGCGCAGCACAGCGGCCAGCTAGAAACCCGCTACGATCTGGAAGGGCTGGGCACGCGGGTGACAATTATCGAGAAGCACGACCGTGAACTGGACAAAAGCGGCAAATTCTGGAACTCCAGCTACGAAATCAAGGACATCGTAGTCGAGGCTCTGCCAGAAAACCGGCTGTAAACTGACTTATTGAGCAACGTGGCGTCGTTCTGGGTGTTGTGTAGAGCGACGTTGGTTTCGATTGGAGAAAACTTTATGCTTCGCACACTTCCACAGACGCAAAATTCCGGGCTGGTGACGCGCCTCAGCACCATCGCTATTTTCACACTGCTAACGGTTATCTCTGCACGGTTGCGTATCGAAGTTGGCACCGCCGTGCCGATTACACTGCAAACGCTGGTGATTATGCTGGCGGGGCTGGTGCTTGGCTCTCGTGATGGGGCCATCAGCCAGATTGCCTACCTGAGCTTGATTGCCATGAACCTGCCAGTGGATACGCGCGGGCTGGGTATTGCAGCATTTGCTGGCCCCACTGCCGGTTTCCTGATCGGCTTCCCGGTGCTGGCTTATGTAGCTGGCCTGTTTGCAGAGCGCGGCGGCAACAAGCTGTGGGTTCGCTGGCTGGGCGGCATTGCGGGCACGGCAGTCCTGTATCTGTTCGGGGCAACATGGTTGAAGCTGGCAACCGGCATGGAATGGCCTGCGGTATGGATTAACGCAGTTGCACCGTTCATTCTGGTGGACATGGTGAAGGCAATCGTTGCAGCGGCACTGGCCGAGGGTGGCCGGACGTTCATCGGGCGGCTATCACTCTAATGGGTGTTATGGGGCATGGCACGCCACGCCCCACATCGGGCAACCTAATTGCCCAACAGTTTTTCGCGTTCTTCTGCATTAATGGTCATGCCCATCACATGGTACCCGGCATCCACGTAAATTACCTCGCCGGTGACGGCGCTGCTCCACTCAGAGGCCAGCCAGACAGCCGTTTTACCCACCTCATCCTGTGAGACCAGCCGACGCATCGGTGCCGCCTCCTCGGACATCTTTAGCATACTGCGGAATCCCGGAATCCCGGCGGCGGCCAGCGTTTTGATCGGCCCTGCGCTGATCGCATTCACGCGGATATTCTTCTCGCCGAGATCAGCTGCCAGATAGCGCGTGATGTTTTCCAGCGCGGCCTTTGAAATCGCCATAGCGTTGTAGCGGGGCAGTACCTTTGTGCTGGCATGGTAGGTCATGCTCATGATGCTGCCACCGTCGGTCATCAGCGGCTCGGCGCGTTTCGTCATGGCAATCAGACTGTAGGCGCTGATGTCCAGCGATTGCAGGAACCCATCACGAGAGACATCCACCATACGCCCGTCAAGGTCATCGCGGCTGGCATAGGCCACCGAGTGAATCAGAATATCGAGTTTGCCATATTTTTCAGCAAACTTCTCAAAAACGGCGTCCAGTTCGTCGTCTTTTGTCACATCACACAATTCCACAAAGTCGCAGCCGATTTCCTCAGCCAGCGGCATCACGCGCTTTGTGAGTGCTTCTGCGGCATAGCTCATAGCAATGGTTGCACCCTGTTCATGAAGCTGCTTGACAATGCCCCATGCAATTGAATTCTTGTTCGCCACACCAAAAATCAGTGCCACTTTCCCGTCTAATAAGCCCATAGGGATAATCTCCTGTGTGTAAGTGTCTTTAATATCTGCAAAGAATTTAACACGCGCCTCTACCGAAAGCTACGCGCAGACAACCGGTTCGCGTTAACGTAAGGCAACAGAGACGGATTCGAACTGAAGGAAAACCCACG
>JBCCQC010000439.1:0-4659 GCA_039024535.1 Chloroflexota bacterium | reverse complement strand
TACTATGAAACGCTTACTTTCCATCCTGTTCGTGACGATGTTCTCTGTGGGGGCATTTGCCGCCGCACAGGACACCGACCTCGAAACACTCCAGCAAGAGGCAATGACGACCTATGCCGACATTGTGCTGGCTAGCTACGAAGACTCGCTCGTGCTGGCGGTTGAACTGCATGACGCCATCGAAGCCTTCCTTGCAGAGCCAACCGAAGAAGCATTTGCCGCCGCCCGTGATGCATGGCGTGCTTCCAATGAGCCATACGGCCAGACCGAGGCCTATCGCTTTTATGGTGGCCCGATTGACGATGCAGATGGCCCCGAGGGCCTGCTGAACGCATGGCCGCTTGACGAGGCATACATCGACTATGTAGAGGGTGCGCCGGAAGCTGGCATCGTTAACAACGTTGAGGAATACCCGGAAATTGATGCTGACCTGCTGGTTTCCCTTAACGAAGTGGGCGCAGAGGAGAATATCTCCACAGGCTACCACGCTATTGAGTTCCTCCTGTGGGGCCAGGACTTAAGCGCAGAAACAAGCGGTCAGCGTCCGTTTACAGACTACACAACTGCTGATAATGCAGACCGCCGCGCCGCCTACCTTGACGTTGCTGCTGACCTGCTCGTAAGCGACCTTGAATCACTGGTTGCAGACTGGGCTGTAGACACCGAGGGCAACTACCGCGAAACTTTCCTCGCAAGCTCCCCGGATGAGGCATTCACTAACATTCTGACGGGTGTGGGCGTACTCGCTGCTGCCGAGCTTTCCGGTGAGCGCATTTTCGTGGCCTACGACAACCAGGACCAGGAAGATGAGCACTCCTGCTTTAGCGACAACACCCACCGCGATGTCGTGACCAACTTCATGGGTATCGAGAACGTCTACGTGGGCAGCTACACCCGCATCGACGGGACAGTTGTTGAAGGCACAGGCATTGCCGATGTCATCGAAGTTGCCAGTGCTGACCTGAACGCAGACATCATGACTGCGCTGGACGAGGCCGGTACGCTGGCAGACGAGATTTTCGTGCCGTTTGACCAGGCAATTGTACTGCCAGACGAGCGCCCTGTTGTTCTGGATACGGTTTTCATATTGCAGGATCTTGGTGATCTGTTCGCACAGGCGGGCAGCGAACTCGGTCTTGTGATTAACACCGCACTGCCAGAATAATAGCAACCACCACGGGGCAGTACACCCTGCTGCCCCACATTCCATTATCCTTATAGGGGACACCATGCCTTCGATTCGTCAATCTGCCGCCATTTTACTGGCGTTTTCTGCTTTACTTGCCATTTCTGGCGGGGTGCTTCTCGCACAGCAAACACACAACACCGAACTCCTCGGCGGCCCTACGACCATCTACAACGACACCCAGAACGCCTTCACGTTCCCGGCACCGGGAATTGACCGCCACCAGCGCTTGCTCTTTTTCGTGGGAGACTCCTTCTTTAACCAGAACTGGGTTATAGCGCCAGCGTCTACCACGGCGCGGGATGGTATTGGCCCACTGTTTGCGTCGCGGTCGTGTGCCGGGTGCCATTTTAAGGACGGGCGTGGCCGCGCACCGGACTTTGACGGCGAAGCCCCGACTGGCTTTGTTGTGTTGCTGAACACGCTCGAACGTGACCTGACAGGTGCCTATATGGGCGACCCGATCTATGGTGGACAGTTCCACAGCCGTTCAATCGAGGGTGTGCCAGCAGAAGGCGATATTCGGATTGAGTACACCGAGATACCCGGTGAATTTGCAGACGGCACCCCGTACAGCCTGCGCCAGCCGACTGTCTACCTCGAAAACCTCGCCTATGGCGATCTTCACCCGGAAATTACAACCTCCTACCGTGTCGCCAATCAGGTTATCGGTCTGGGGCTGCTGGAAGCTATTCCAGAGGAGACCCTGCTGGCACTATCTGACCCGAATGACTCTGACGATGATGGTATCAGTGGGCGGCCCAACTACGTGTGGGATCATCACAACAGTCGTCAGGCCATAGGTCGCTTTGGCTGGAAGGCAAACCAGCCGCATCTGCTGCAACAGGTGGCAGCGGCATTTCATGGTGACATGAGCATCACAACAAGCCTGTTCCCGGCAGAAAACTGTGGCCCCACCCAGACGGACTGTGCAACGTCTGTGAATGGGGGAGAGCCGGAAATCGTTGACGATGACCTGCTCAAGGTTGCGCTGTACATGCAAAGTATCGCGGTACCTGCTCAACGCAACGCAGATGACCCGCAGGTCATGCGAGGTGCAGAGATGTTCCGCGTTGCACAATGCACAGGCTGTCACATCGAAACACTGACCACAGGCATTCACCCGACGGTTCCGGCACTATCGAACGTCACGTTCCACCCCTATACCGACCTGCTGTTGCACGATATGGGCGAAGGACTGGCCGATAACTCTCCAGACTTCGAGGCAACCGGTACCGAGTGGCGCACGCCGCCGCTGTGGGGAATCGGGCTTTTTGAGACAGTGAACGGGCATACCAACTACCTGCACGATGGACGTGCCCGTAACCTGACCGAGGCTATCCTGTGGCATGGCGGCGAGGCAGAGGCATCCCGCGATGCGTTTATTGAGATGGATAAAGTCGACCGCGAGGCACTGCTCGCATTTTTGAACTCGCTATAAAGGACAACTATGAGACGTTTATTGCTGGCCTGTACATTGCTTGCTGCCCTCGCTATCGGCAGCATTTTGACCCTCAATCGTAGCGCACAGGCACAGAGTTTTGACCGGCGTGCAATGCTGGAAGGGCTGGTGACAGAAACTATTCTGCCGCTACATGAAGCGCTTGCCACAGAAGCCGCGACCCTCGAAGCGACCGGGGCAGCTTTCCAGGCAGACCCGAACGCCGAGACGCTGGCGGCTTTCCAGGAGGCATGGCACAGTACATCCATCGCCTTTGAGCGCCTACAGGTCTATCGCTTTCAGCGGGTCATGCCATACATGACACAGCTTGACAGCAGCCCCCCCAATATTCCATTCATTGAAGGCTACATTGATCTTGAGACACCCGGCACCATCAACGCGGAATTTATCGAGTTTCTGGGGTCGTCATCCAAGGGGTTGCCGGCACTGGAGTACTTCATTTTTGGCGATGACGTGCTGGCGTCGTTGACCGAGGTACAGAACCGCCGTGATTATGCTGCCGGACTTGCGGCTGACATCCGGCGGGTCGCTGATGAGCTGGTTGTGGAATGGACGCCACAGAATAGTGGCTATGGCGACCGCTTCATCAACGCGGATGGCGAGGCAAACAGCGTGCGCAGTTCAGTGAGTATGGTCACAAACGAGATGATCGCTGAACTGGAGGATGTGGCCCGCTTCTGGCTGGGAGGGCCACTGGGCTACCGCGACGGCGGCGAACCGCAGCCCGACCTGGTTGAGGCACCATACAGTGGCACATCCACGGCAAAGCTCATCGCTAACCTGGAAGGCTTCCAGATGGCGCTGAATGGCACGGGAGAGGCCCCTTCAATGGCAGATTACCTTGATTTCCTCGGTGCAGAACTTGACGGCGAACCTCTCTCTGATGTGCTGAATGCTCAGATTGACACGACAATTGCTGCATTGCAGGCTATTGAAAGTCCGCTGCACATCGCAGTTGTGGAGGATACCGTCACAGTAGAAGCTGCCTACGATGAGGCGGTGACACTGTTACGCCTCGTGAAGACGGATACAGCCAGCCAGCTCGGGATTACCGTCACCTTTACTGACAATGACGGCGACTAGATGCTTGCACGCCTGAACCAGCCTGTTGATGCACTCCCGCTGGCAATCTTTCGGATTGCCTTCGGGGTGTTGATGATCTACAGCACTGTGCGCTTTGTGCTGCGCGGGTGGGTGCGCGAGTTTTACATTGATCCAGTTTATCATTTCACCTATACCGGATTCGGCTGGGTAAGACCATTACCGCCTGCATTGATGTGGGCGGTTTTTTATCTACTGGTCGGGCTTGCAGTGTTTATTGCTGTGGGGTTGTTCACGCGCTGGAGTACAGCAGCATTTTTCCTTCTGTTTACCTACGTGGAACTCATCGACAAGACCTATTACCTGAACCACTATTATTTCGTTTCTGTGATGAGTTTGCTGATGATCGCATTGCCATCGGGATGTAAGTGGTCACTGGATGCGTATCTGTTCCCCCGGCACCGCGCCGATACCGTCCCGGCGTGGACGGTTTATGCACCCCGGCTCATGCTCGGTATTGTCTATTTTTATGCGGGGCTGGCAAAACTGAGTCCCGACTGGTTGTTCGGGGCGCTGCCCATGCGCATCTGGTTGCCCGTCAATGCAGACCTGCCTGTCGTGGGTCGCCTCTTCGATTATCTGTGGGTGGCGTATGCCTTTAGCTGGGCTGGCGCCGTTTATGACCTGTCGATTGCATCTTTTCTTGTGTGGCGGCGAACGCGACCATTTGCCTATGCAGCCGTGGTCGGCTTCCATGTTCTGACGGCACTGCTGTTTAATATTGGTGTGTTCCCGTGGGTGATGATTGCCTGCACGCTGGTATTCTTCAGTGGTGAGGATTGGCGCTGGCTGGCGAACCGTATACAGATGGATTTACGCCCACTCCAACCCACACAGACCGCTCAAACGTCGCTGGTTTTGCTGGTGCTGGTGGGTGTGTTTTTTGTGTGGCAGTTGCTCATGCCGTTGC
>JBCCQC010000438.1:0-4666 GCA_039024535.1 Chloroflexota bacterium | reverse complement strand
CGTCGGAATCAGGGTCGCTGTCGGCGGAACCGGTGTGTTGGTCGGTACCAGGGTCGCCGTCGGTGGTACATCAGTTGGCGGCACGTCCGTTGGCGGAACTGGCGTGTTCGTCGGCAGCGGCGTGGCGGTGTTACCGGCGGAAGCGATCTCCTCAATGAAGCTAATGTTGATGGTGCCCTGCTGATAGACGGAACCCCCACCGTTGGTGCCGGTGTAGCCTGTCACGGTAAGCGTGTAGTCGCCGGGCTGTGGGTACCATGCTTCGTAGTTGCCGCTGTTATCGCCAAACAGCGCATATGGGGCCACGTTTTCGTTCTGGAAGTGCTGTTCCTGCCCGGCAAGCTGGAATACCGCACTGCCAATGCCACTGTCAAACTCAGCCACGATGTTAACGGCGGTGTTCGTCAGCGTGGCAAGGTTAATGGACTCACCGTCTACGATCTGGCCGATAGTGGTGTTTGCAATTGCATCCACGAGGAAGAAGCGGGCAGCATTTTCCGTGCCCGGTACCAGTGTGGGCGACGGCAGCGGCGTCGGGAATGGGGTTGCGGTGTTGATCGGCGTCGGGATGGGGTCAGTACTGCCATCGCCGAGGCCAACGCGGTACACCAGCATGGCGTAGTCACGGGTGGAGTCACCGTTAAAGCGGGAGTTCTCAAGGAAGGGCGGCGAGCCGATGTTAATCACGCTGCCGCCAGTGACTGCGTTAGCGGCTTCGAAGCGGCCTGTGCGCGGGCTGTACCATGCGATCTTGAAGTTACCCACGGCCTCGCGCAGGTCGAGCGTCTTGTTAGAGAACGCATCTTCGAAGTACACGGCGTAGAAGTCACCGGCTTTTGCCAGCGCATAGGCGTTACCGCTGGAGGCGTTGACGAGTTCGTTAGCTGGCTGGTACTCCTCGAAGTCGGTCAGGTGTTCTTCGAAGAACCGGCGTGCAGTCGCAGAGTCCTGATAGACTGGCTCCAGCAGACGGAAGTTGGTCAGGTTCACATCACCAAAGGTGCTGCTCTGGTAGGCGATGTACCACTGGACGCCGCCACCACCGCCCATCAGATTTCCCCACAGGGCCTGGTCACGCAGGGTGCCCCAGTTATCCAGGTTGCGGTTGATCTGGTCTGGCTGTTCGTCGCCGTAGATGATCCACGGGCGGCCTGCTTCTGCACTGCGGCGGCGCAGGTCAACAGCCCAGCGGTTATAGTCACGGGTGCGCCCCTGGATGGATGTCGCTTCGAAATTCGGGGTACCCAGCAGACCGTTATAGTAGCTGTCGGCCTGATTGTTGATGGAGTGTACGGTAATGCGGTGGTTCAGCGGATCAATCGCACGGATGTACTCGGCCTGCTCAAGCTGGCGGGCATAGCGGTCATTCGTTGAAATGCCGTGCCAGAAGTTCTCCTCGCCCAGGTTCCACACCATCGCGTTGTTGTAACCGAAGCGGGCGATCATCTCGCGGTAGTACAGCCGCCACTGTGTCCCGCTCAGGCGCTTGTCGTTTTCAGTTTCATTGAGCACGAAGTGTAGCTGGATGCCCTGTTCCGTCATGTGACGGTAAACGAGATCCCACTGCTCCATCTTGCTGATGTCGAAGCGCAGTTTGTCTTCGTTACAGTTGGGGTCAATCTGGTTCGGGCAAGACCACACCCATGTGTCACCACCGTCACCGCCGTCGATGCCGTAGTTAATCATGTAAACACTGTTCACGCCGATGCTGTTCAGGTAGTTGACGGCACCGTAGATGGTGCGCCCCTGATCTCGGTTCTGGCCCCACAGTTGGCCGGGGTTCAGGTTGTAGTCGTTGGCATGTGTTTCATAGGTGTGAACAAACGGCCCGAACTGCGAACGGATTTCATGGTCAAAGGTGTTGTGGAAGTCCACGTAGCCCATGAAGTTCTCTGGCGAGTCCGAACCCGTCTTGATGTAGTATTCGCCGTTGTCAAAACGCGGGTAGTGCTCGCCCACATAACGCAGGATACCCTTACCCCGGAGGTCGTCGCCGGTTTTGTCGGTATCGGCAATTTGCAGCGACCCGCTGATGCCGTCAATGCTGCCCGGCGCACCAGCGTTCGGGTTCAGGTCAATAGCAATATTGCTCCCCTGACGGAAGGAAGTCGTGAAGTTCCACGTGCCGGTCTGGTCTGGAGTGAAGCGCACTGTCCATTTGTTACCGCACTCCTGTGACGGCGTACGTTCGTTAGTGAACTCTGTGTTGCCATCACCATTGAAGAAGCCCGGTACGGTATAGCTGGTGCCGCCATTGCTGAACGTCACATTGAGGCGACGGTGCATGAACGGGTTGAAATCGCCACCCACGACGCCACCGCTCCAGCTTTCACAGGCATATGGCCCTTCAAACGTCAGTTCGACGGGGTGCCACTTCTTCATTTCGCCGGTTGCCACGTACAAACCGGTAGAGCCAATCACCGGTTCCGGCGTCGGTTCCACAGGCTGCCCGGTAGAAACGCTGCTGAAGCTGCTCTCCGGCAGGTTGAGATCCTGCGCGTTGCCGTTGTAGGTGTTGGTATGAAACAGCACCATGCGGTCAATGACGTGGCCGCTGGAGCGTGCAGAGATGTTAATGTTATAGAGGCCCGGTGTGTCGAACCGTGCAAAAATCTGGTGTGCGTCGTTATCACTGGTGGATGTGACCCAGCTCCAGTTGTCGGCACCGCTGGAATACACTTTGAACCAGCCACCGCTGCCAGCACCGTTGGGGGTGCCGCCGCCGCACAGGTTCTCAGACAGATTCACACCTATCGGGCACAGCGTGCTGCCGCTGCGCTGGGCATAGAAGGTGTCTGCGTCGATTTTAAGCCAGGTGTCATTATGGTCGGTAGTGTTGGTGCCAATACCCACCTGGTTACGCCACATGAAGCGGTAGTTGCCCGGTGTGTTGATCTGGATCGGATAGGTGATGGTGCTGTTACCCGGACTGCCCATGTACTGCTGCCCTTCCCACACGAGGTACTGCCCGCCGGTAGCCTGCCCCTGATTGTTGATGTTGCCAGAGGTGATGTTACCTGCCGGGCCGATCTTCCAGCTACCGGATGTCGCCGGTGCCGATTCCATCTCGATCACGAGGATACCGTTTTCTTCGATGAAGGCTCCCGTTGTGTTAGCGCCGGACTGCGCGTGGCCTGTACGGGCAACCGTGCCCATTACTGCGAAGGCCAGCATAGCTGCGATGATTGTGATCGTCCGCTGCATGCGCTTGTTCTCCCCCATTGCTTTCATGTGTCACCTGCCTTATTGCTCTGGAACCCTTAAGGGAACCGTTCCTTACATTCGTTTACTAAATTAATCTGTAAACGTGAAATTGGTAAATGGTACCGAAGTCCATATGCGTAAACGTAAACAATTCGGGAACAACTTGTTAACAACTATACGCGGAGATGGGCTTTTTATGCGGGTTCCCGGCTCATGATTTGCTCACATGCCGACGAGTAAATGCATGCGGCAGCCATCTATTTGTGAAAATAGTATGCGCTGTCATGAAGATGGTAAATGGTACTGAGGTCTGTGAATCTTAATTTATACTCAATTGAAACGAGGTGTAAACGGAGCAGATAATTGCAGGTAAGAAAAAACCGTGAACAGTATAACGTCTGACTGTGGTGATACGGAGCTGGGATGGAACCTGTTGGAACCACCCCGGCTGATTATGGGGATCAGCGACTCCGACCACGTGGGGACAGTCACGTCAGTGTTACACGGTTACAACATGGATCCCCGAAATTTTTGAAAGGGGTACCATGATGTAGCGGTGTACTGGTAAGAAGACAAAAAACCGTAATTTTAGAGAGACCTTTCAGGCGGCCCGGTATTAATTTGATGGGTGGGACTGCCCCACCCTATCATGGAACTGCCCCGGTATATGTCGTTGCCGGGGCCATCAGTATCACAGTTACTTGGAGCGCTTCTCGTCCAGGAATTCCCAGTGCTGGTCGCCCAGCATACTCAGGCGTACCTGCTCGTAGCGGTCTACAGACGAGTCTACTGGCTGTTCCAGCAGGAAGTTCATCGCATCGCGCAGTACAGCCACACGGGTCTCGTACTCTTCCGGAGACAGATCAGCCTGCTGTGCCTTGAGGTAAGCGGCTTCCTGCGTCAGCAGACGGGTAGCATCGGTGAAGGTGTGCTCTTCGGTCTTCTTGCCGTTGCGAATGCGCCGCATCGTCTCGGAGACGTACTCAATGGTGATGACCTTAGCGATACGCAGGCCGTCGCGGATGGCGATCAGGTTGCTGGTACCATGTACACGCGGCTTCTCGCGGCTGGGAACCTCGGAAATGTTGAGGTTAGCACGCAGTGCGCGGATGTTCATCTCGGTCTCAATCTCAAAACCGGTGGATTCCAGTGCGAGATCTGGCAGTACGCGACGCCAGAACGCGGAGTAACCGTAGCACAGGTCACTGTAGCGGCCGCCAAACAGGATACGAACGGCGGTGGTAAGGCCCCAGTTACCCAGGAAGCGGTGGAACTCCATATCGTCCGTCAGGCCACCCTGCATAAAGCGGGAACCCTTCACAAAGTCTGCACCGGCGGCGAGTGCGCCTACAAAGGCGGGAATTTCTGTCGGGTCGGTAGAGCCGTCAGCGTCCAGCATAACAATGATGTCGCAGGTGGCAGCTTCGAAGCCAGCACGGAGTGCAACACCCTTGCCCTTGCG
>JBCCQC010000437.1:0-4668 GCA_039024535.1 Chloroflexota bacterium | reverse complement strand
GTCCCACCCAGGATAATCATCTCGATTTTGTCTGTAGGGTGCCCGATGTTGCGATAGGCCAGCAGGCGGCTGTATGCTTGCAGGTACGGGTCGAAGCTGTTCATCTCTGCCCGTTGTGCACCGGGTTCGTCGCTCAGGTAGCTTTTCGGCATCCGCACATCGTTCGGGCAGAAGATACACTCGCCGGGGCAGGGGAACGGTTTGGTCAGCACAGTGACGGGCGTCACACCGCTGGCCGTGCGCACGGGCTTGCGGCGCAATTTTGCCACAATCTCCGGCTCGAAGTCCGGCAGGTCGCCGCGCTCTGTTAAAACATGGTAGGCGTGGATGAGTTCATCGCGCCCGAAGAAGCCTTTGCCGTCTTTCGGGTACTGGCGCAAAATATCGCGCATCGCATGGCGATCCAGCGGGCCGGGGGCAGTAATCACCTCGCGCAGGATGCCGATGAGTTCATGGTAATGCCGGTCAACGTCAACTTTTGAGTAGGTGCGGCTCATTTCGGGTGCAGTCCGTTCCAATAAAAAAGGGGTGACCGTATGCCACCCCCGCCAATAGTTTAGCAGATGTGCTGCCCTGCGTGAACCTTAACCGCGCCCGAGGAAATTGTTGATGAAGGGGATGTCTGGCAGTAAATCGTCCAGAGGGCCATTGCCGCCACCGGTGATCCGTTCTGCTGTGTTACCGGCAATACTCAAAATACGCTGAATAATTGCCAGCACGAGGCCCAGCGTGGTGAGGCCAATGCCACACAACCACCCCAGCCAGAAGCTGAGGCCAACGGTCGTGCTCACAGCATCGCCGCCGCGTGTGCCGCCCAAAAACAGCGACCACAAACATGCTGATGCCCCCAGCAGCATCACCAGTACCGGGAAGGCCGCCGCACATCCGTTGCGGTTCATTGGTGCGGCTCTCCGTCGGTATTACGGTTGCGGTACAGCACAACGCCTACATGACCGACATAGACAACAATCCCGCCGAGCATGGCGACCAGCCCCATCAGCGACACCCACGATAAAACGCGCTGTGCGACATCAAAGGTGGTCAGGTTAGTGGCTACTGCGGCAATCAGCAGGATAACCGCGCCAAGCAGGGAGACGAAAAATGAGATGCGACCGACAGCCCGCACAGTTCCAGTGGCGGCAGGTGGTGGGTTGATGTGATCGGACATGAGATGATTCCTGTGTTTCTGATGGGTTCTGTAGGGTCGGCATTCATATCAGCCTTGATTACCAGTGTAACACTCCGCTGTAGAAATGGTGAGGTAAGGCTGTACCGGGAACATTAGAGTCGGGTGTATAACGCCCGGAAGCGCCGCGCCCCCGCCGCGAAAAAGTCTTCAAATGCTGCCGGGGCCAGCCCGTTTTGCTCCAGCGTAGCCAGTTGCCCTGTAGAGAGTGCCCACGGTGGGGTGCTGCCCTGTGGCTCACTTTCATCGCGGCCCCGACACACCAGCAGCAACTCGCCACCCACGGTAGCGGCCACCTGCAACAGGGCGCGTTCGTGTAGAGGCGGCGGCAATGCCTGCACCGTGTAACTCTCATACACAAAGTCAAATTGCTGTGTGAATGGTATGTCGAACAGGTCGGCCTGTATATAGGTCACGGTCGTATCCGTCCAGCGGCGTTTGCACCAGTCAATTGCGGACTCGCTGATGTCGAATGCGGTCACAGTATAGCCCATCCCGGCGATGTACTCGGCATCGTCGCCAAGGCCGCAGCCCACCACCAGCGCTGTTTTGCCGGTGCCGTCACGCTGTTCGCGCTGTTGCCACTCCGTCAGGTTGATGTTCGGTTGCAGCCGCGCCCACGGGACGTTATCCGGGTCGCCATCGGCCAGGGCATACAGTTCCTCGAACCAGCCGGTCGGGTCGTCGTTTTGCATGTGCTTCTGGAAGAGTGACAGCACATCGGTCATACGGTTATGCGCTCCATTGTTCGATCATGTGATTCGCTACCTCGTCGGCGTGCGTGGCGTTGATGCCGTGCCCCGCCCCGTCAACAATATAGACGTTCTGAATAGCAGGAAGGTTCCCTGCCCGCTGATGAATCCTCGCCGCGCTGAACATTTCATCGGCTGTGCCTACAACAATCGTCACCGGCACCTGAATCTGTGCCAGTGCATCGCCAGAGAAAATGGGCACAGGCGGCACGCGCTTCGGGATGTGGTGTGCGGTTGCCAGTTGAACCATCGTGCTCAGGTCATTGTCTATGGTGCCGGTGAGCTTTGCCAGCAGTGTAGCGGTATCCAATCCATTCAGGCGGCTGGTTGGCATAATGCTAAACAACCACTGCATCAACAGCGATGTATTCAACGTCACCAGGCCCGCCGGGGCCACCAGATACAGTCCGCACACCCGCTGCGGATAGTACAGCGCGGTGTTCAGCGCCAGCCACCCGCCCAGCGACATCCCGGCAAGGTACGCCTGTGGCAGCCTGAGCACGTCCAGCACATCGGCCAGCCAGTGCGCATAACTTGCGTCCAGCATAGACGGGCGGGCGGCTTCACTGCGGCCCCCGTCCCCGATGACATCCAGCGCATACACCCGGAAGTGCCGCGAGAGCGCCGCAATATTCGGCTGCCACATCATCGCGTGGACGCCCAGCCCATGCACCAGCACCACTGGCGGGGCCGTTTGCGCTCCGCTGATGATGACGTGAGTATCACCATAGCGGGTGGACACAAAGCGCGATTCGTAGGGCACCGGGTAACGGGCCAGCATACGATTGTAGTGGGTCTGCACGGCATGGTAGCCGGCATCGCTGCGGTAGAGACTGCGCACACTGCGCGGGATGCTGAAGGAAACCATATTGAGTCTCGCAAAAAAATTATTTTCACCATTATAGCGTAGACCCGGCGCGTTGCGAAAATTCCTGACCAATGGCTCACCTGCGCTGCCCGCTACTGTCTGCGGCGTGGTAAGATAAGCAAAAATGCGTGAACCCCGATACAGAGTTTACCCATGACAACCATTATGATTGTTGACGATGAAACCACCGTGCGCGAGGTCGTGCGCAGCTACCTTGAATTGGAGCAGTTCACGGTGATAGAGGCTAGCACAGGTGTGCAGGCGCTCAATTTACTGCGCGAACACCCCCCGGATTTACTGATTCTGGACGTGATGCTGCCGGAAATCGACGGCTTCAGTATCACGCAGTTGCTGCGCTCCTCGGATAAGGTGAATCACCTCGGCTACGATAGCAATATCCCGCTGATATTGCTCACGGCGCGGACGGAAGAAAGCGACCGCATCACCGGCTTTGAACTGGGTGCAGACGACTACGTGACCAAGCCGTTCAGCCCGCGTGAACTTGTCATGCGGGTTAAGGCGGTGCTCCGGCGGCAGGCCCGCACCGCCGATGAATCCCCGCCGCCAGATGATAATGCGCTGGTGTTCCCCGGCCTGCGTATCATGGAAGATGAGCGCCGCGTGGAGGTTGATGGACAGGCAGTGGCGCTCACGCCGAAAGAGTTTGACCTGCTGGTGTGTATGGCGCGGCATCCCGGCAAGGTGTTCAGTCGGCCACAGTTGTTGGATCAGGTGTGGGGCTATGAATCCAGCGATGACGACCGCATTGTAACTGTGCATGTGTCGCGCCTGCGTGAGAAACTGGAAAACCCGGCGCACCCGGTTGCTTGCATCCACACTGTGTGGGGAATCGGGTACAAGTTCGAGCTATGATGAAACGTCCGGTTGTTCTGTTCGTGTTCAGTCTGGTGGGCGCACTGGCCGGGGCCATGCTGGTGCTGGCATTGGGGGCCAGCCCCCCGCCAGATGACGTGCCTGTGATTGCGGGAATCATGGTGGGCACCGGCATTGTGACCATTGTGCCGTTTTACCTGCTGTTCCAGCGGCGTGTGGCTCAGTTTACCAGTCTGCTGTGGGTGCTGATGGGCAATATCGTCATCATTGTGCTGATTATGTTCTTTAATGTGTTCATCAGTGCGCGGCTCATGTTCATCAATGATGCCGATCTCGTGCTCACAACGGCGCTGCTGGTTTTTGCCGGGATGACGGCACTGGGCTTTGGCTTTCTCATCACGCACACTATCACAGAGCGCATTCACCTGCTGGTGATGGCGACACGCGACATCGCACAGGGGCATTTTGGTACACGCCTGGCAGAAACCGGCCAGGACGAGATCGCAGATCTAACCCAGGCGATCAATACAATGGCAGGCAGCCTGGAGCAGATGGATGCCACACGCAAGGCTGTGGAGCAAAAACGCCGTGACCTCATCGTGTGGGTATCACATGACCTGCGCACCCCGTTAACCTCCATGCAGGTGATGATAGAAGCGCTTGCTGACGGCGTGGCGAATAAGCCGGAGGTGCAGCAGCGCTACTATGCACAGACACTCGAAGAAATCGATCACCTGAACGGGCTGATTGACAACCTGGTCGAACTCACGCAGTTAGATGCCGGGCACATTAACCTGAACCGCAAGCAGGCTTCGCTGCGCCAGTTGATTGATGATGTGCTGGAGAGTATGCGTGCCCGTGCGATACAGAAAAACATTACCTTCCGCAGCCAGATTGACCCGGCAGTTGACCCCATCACTATCGACCCGGAGAAAATCCAGCGGGTGCTGGCAAACCTGATTGACAACGCCATCAGTTACATGCCAGACGAGGGGACAATCAGTGTGCGGGCAGTGGCAAAAGGGGAT
>JBCCQC010000436.1:0-4669 GCA_039024535.1 Chloroflexota bacterium | reverse complement strand
GCGACGACTGCAGCACGCTCGTCACTTTCTTCCGGAGCCGCGGCGGCTCCCTCTCCGCTGGCGCGTCGGGCGGCTCGTCATCCTCGAGGTACTCCGACGCGCGTCGCGACGCTTCGCCGGCCTGCATCAACACGTCGTCCAGGTCGTGCATCAGCACCTCGTCGGCATTGACGAAAATACACTCGCCGCCGGGATCACAGATGCACAGTTAACGGGCTGGTGGGAGCAGTACCTCACCCACGGCCTCACCAGCATCCCACAGCCGCGCCACGCCGAAGTGATGCTGACAGCACCCATTGGAGATTATCGCCTGCTGGCAAAATATGACCTGATCGCGGTTGATCCCACTAAACGCGCCGTCATCGTGGACTGGAAAACCAGCGAATTTCGCCCCTCACGCACCACACTCCAACGCCGGATGCAGACGATTGTCTATCGCTACCTGCTGGTAGAAGCCGGAGCCTACTACAACAATGACCAGCCCATCCCGCCGGAGCAGGTGGAGATGGTCTACTGGTTTGCGAACTTTCCATCACAGCCGGAGGTGCTGCCATATTCGGCGTCACAGTACCACGAGGATAAAACGTTCCTGACGAACATGGTACGCGACATCACCGCCGAAAGCACATTCCCGCTGCTGCCAGAAAGCGAAAAAGAGCGCGTATGCCGCTTCTGCAACTATCGCTCGCTGTGCTGGGAGAACGTCACCGCCGGGACACTGGCCGACATGAACGCACTGGAAACGGAGTCCGAAACCGACGACCTCGGCTTTGATATAGATATTGACCAGATCGCAGAAATTGAGTTCTAGCTGTGAAACAGTGGATTGACCCGCTCCCCATCACTATCCCGGAGACACTCGCTCACGATATTGCCGCGCATCCCATTGTGGCAGAAACGCTTGTCCGGCGTGGATTCACCACGTCCGCCGCCGCCCGCGAGTTCATGTTCTGGCACCATTACACGCCTGCCTCCCCGAACGAGCTACCGAACATAGACAGGGCAGTGCAACGGCTCAAGCGTGCCATCGCCAGTAAAGAACTCATCTGCATCTGGGGCGATTTCGACGTGGATGGGCAGACCTCAACGGCGCTGTTACTCTCCGCACTGCGTGACCTTGGCGCAAATGCCGTCTCGTATATCCCGCAGCGTCTCACAGAAGGGCACGGCATCACAGTGCCGTCACTCAAGCGGCAGATTGACGGTGGTGCACAGCTCATTCTCACCTGCGATACGGGCATAGATGAGCACGAGGCGATAGATTACGCCAACTCGCGCGGCGTGGATGTCGTGATTACCGACCACCACAAACTCCCGGAAACCCTGCCAGATGCCTTTGCCGCCGTGAACCCGCGCATGACCCCGAAAGATCACCCGCTGCGCGACTTACCCGGCGTGGGTGTGGCCTATCTGCTCATCTGCGCACTCGCCCCCGAACGTGACTGGTCGCATTTGCTGGATTTAGTCGCACTCGGCATCGTCGCGGACGTAGCCATGCAACGCAAGGACACGCGCTATCTTTTGCAGCGTGGGCTGGCCGTACTCGCAGACACAAAACGCCCCGGCCTACAGGAAATGATGCGCCTCGCGCACATCAACCCGGCAGACGTAAACGAGGATAGCATCGGGTTCAGTCTGGCCCCGCGCCTTAACGCCATTGGCCGCCTTGACGACGCCAACCCCACGACGGAACTGCTCACTAGTCACAATCTGGAACGCGCACGCCTGCTGGCAAACCGCTTGGAAGGGTTCAATGCAGAGCGCCGCCGCCTGAGCGATGCCGTGTGGCAGGGCGTGCAGGCCGAACTGGAACGTGAACCGGCGCTGCTCAAGCACGCGGCACTCGTCGTTGCCCACCCGGAGTGGCACACCGGGGTAGTCGGCATTGTCGCTAACCGCTGCGTGGAAGCCTACATGCGTCCGGCACTGCTGCTCAAATCCCCGCCAGATGCCCCGGCGCGTGGCTCTGCCCGGTCGATTGCCGGAGTAGACATCACCGACGCCATCGCAGAGAACGCCTCCTTACTGCGCGGCTACGGCGGTCACACAATGGCTGCTGGTATCGAAATTGACACGGAACACATAGACGATTTCCGGCGCGGCCTGTCAATCAGTGTCCGCGCACAGCTAACCGGCCTTGACCTCACGCCATCCCTGCAAATTGACCGCTACATGACCCTTGCCGAGATTGACGAAACACTGGTCAAAGACGTAGCCCGAATCGCCCCCTTCGGAGCCGGAAACCCGCCACTCACACTGGCAACAACCGGCCTGACGATCAAAAGATCGCGGCAGCTTGGTAGCACGGATAAGCATATGGAAATGACCGTGGAAGACGACGTGGGCACACAGCGCCGTGTCGTCTGGTGGAACGCTGACGAAATTCCGTCTGGCCGCCTGGATATGGCCTACACCATTCGGGAAAATACCTACCGGGGCAAACGCGAAATTCAGATCGAACTGCTGGACTACCGCATTGTAGCGCCAGATGCCATCGAAGTACGCGCCACACAGCGCCAGAACATCCAGTTCACCGACTATCGTAGTACCCCGAACCCACCTTCTACACTGGGGAAAATCCGGCAATCAGAGCCGCGCCTGCTGGTGTGGGGCGAAGTCGTCGCCGATAAAAGCATCGGCGCAGTCAACCGCCAGTCGTTACAGCAGTCCCCGGCACTCGCCGTGTGGAGCGCCCCACCCAGTGCGGACATCTGGAACCGGGTGCTGGATACTGTTCAGCCAGAGCGAGTCTATCTGTTCAACAACGGCACAGGCATGGACGAGCGTACTGCATTCCTGCAACGGCTGGCAGGACTGGCAAAATATACTATTTCTGCGAAAAACGGGGAAACCACAATAGCCGCACTCGCCGCTGCAACAGCGCAGCGCGAAGAAGTGGTAGCCGCCGGGTTGGACTGGTTAGCAGGGCAGGGGCAGATAACTGTGACCCACGCTGATAATGATGTGACGATCACTGCTGGAGGTGCAGCAGATCAGCCAGATGCATCACGGCTACAAACCCTCCTCCGGGAAGGCAAAGCCTACCGTGAATACTGGGCCAGCACGCCTGTAGATAACCTGCGCGGCTGAGGGCGCTTCTGCATGGGTTCATACTCCCATACACAGCTACAAAGCGTTCTACATGCTCTGTCTTGAAGAAAATACCATCGGCCCTGATAACAAAGATGGTGAAACGTTCATGGCTCCTACCTGCGCAATTGAATAAATAACGTGCCTCAAACATCACCCTGTATTCAGGCTATATTTCATTTTGCTTCATCCTGTCAGGCAAACTGCACAACATAATCATCACATAAATAGAACACCCTGTTGAGTTGACACAATTCCTGACCCGTGTCAGAATGTCGCATTGTAAATAAGTGTTAAACAACGGCACGATTCTATGTTCATTCGCACCACAACCACCGATACCAATATCACCACCAGCCGATACCGAAGGTAGCCGGGGTTGTTCGTCACAGCTTGTTAAATCACACCCCACAACGGGGTGTTTTTGTTTCATACACACACATTGGAGGCAGTATAGTGGTTGCTCAACAGCCCGTAAGTCTGGATACACCTGAATTCGCACACCCGGAACCCGTCCGCATTCCGGTAAATGGCTACCCCGGCGAGATGATGTCCATCCCGCCCTCGCGTATGTTCGAGATTAAAGAGGCGCTTAAGACCTACAAAGAGAAAACAGGGGCCGACGCCGTAACCTACGACGCCAGCCAGGGCGATGGCGGGGCCAGCCTGCCCGGTGTGCCCCGTGACCTGCTGGAACGCGCCTTTGAACTTCAGATGGAGCACGGCACCGGCTACGACAAGCCATGGGGCACGCCAATGTTCCGTAAGGCAGCCAGCGAGATGTACTGGCAGTTTGAGGATGCCAGCGGCTGGAACGGCGATAACATTGCCTTCACGCAGGGTGGCCGTGATGGTTTGCAGAAGGCATACAAGGCCATTGCCAGCCTCGGTCACGGGCGCATTGGCGACCTGATTGTGGTCAGCCGCGTGCCGTGGATTAGCTACAACTGGGGGCCGTATGGTGTGGCTATGAACGTACTACGCGCACCCGGCCAGCCGGACGAGGGCTGGCGCTACACGCCGGATAGCATCAAGGCGACGGCAGAGTTTGCACGCCAGAACGACCGCGAAGTGGCTGCACTGGTCATCACCTCGCCAGATAACCCGACCGGGCGCACCATGAGCGAGGAAGAACAGATCGAACTGGCACAGGCCGCCATAGAAGCGGGCTACCCCTACGTCATCATGGACTGGATGTACCACTGGCTGACGGATACGACCTCCAGCAACATCAACACAGTGCTCCAGGCGTTCAGTGCGGAAGACCGCGAGAAGCTCATCTTCATAGACGGCATCACCAAGAGCCTGGGCGGTAGCAACATCCGCAGTGCGCAGGTGGTGGCCGGCAAAGATGTCATCAAGCACATTAGCAGCCAGGCCAGTCACGGCGTCATCCCCAGCTTTTTTGCGCAGGCTGTGGCGGTTGCCGCGTATGAGAAGGGCTTCGGGGAGGCTGCGAAGCCGGTGATAGAGGCGTGCAGTGCCAGCCGCGCGGTGCTGAAGGAGAAGCTGGACGGCTATGGTGTGCGCTACATCATCGGGGATGGCTACTATGCCTTCATTGATGTGGAGCAGTATG
>JBCCQC010000435.1:0-4687 GCA_039024535.1 Chloroflexota bacterium | reverse complement strand
CTCAGGGTCGCGGCATCGTCGCTGTAAACGAGGCTGGCATAGCCGAGGAAAAAGCCATCACGCTCAATAATGAACGGGTCGCCCCACAGATTATCGGTGATCGCCGGGACATAAAACTGGATCCCTGTGTCTTCGGTATCATCGTTATCCACATCGCGGAAGTCACCGTCCGGCGCAATGGGCAAGCTGAGTTGATAGCTGATCGGAGATTCCCGCGTATCCGTAGTAAACAGCCCGAAGTACTGCGATTCCAGCGATGCAGTGTACTCAATATCGCGGTCAATCGACCCCGCATCGTTATAAATAATCACGTAGGGGTCACGCCACAGGCTGTTAAAGAACCCGAAGGTATAGGCCAGTTCCCCGGTAATCGTCTGAACGCCGCCATCATCGTTGATTATTTCGGCAGCGGGAGTGTCATCCTGTGCAAATGCCACCGGGACTGCGATCAGCAGCAGCACCGCCAGCACAAAATATAGTCTTCCGGTCATCAAAAGCCTCTCTGTTTGGTAGACAGGTATATGCAAACGCCAGTTTAACAGATTTACCAATCAACAAAAAATGAACATGTTGAAAGAATCCGGTGATAGCAGGGGCTTGCCACATCCACCACGCCAATGCCAGAATAAAATCGGGTATGACAGTCAGAGAGCGGAGAAAGTGCATGGCACGCATCACCATTGCAATTGACGAATTGAGAAAGCTGCCACAGACTGACCGAATGACCGTAGGCGAAGAACACCTCGACCTGATGGGGCACATGAACACCATGCACTACTGGGAGTTATTCTCGCGGGCCTCGCGCAATGTAACCAGCCTCACGGGGGTCACAGCCGCCTACGTAGAAGAACACCAGCGCGGCGCATTCATGCTGCGCAACTTCACACAGTTTATTGCAGAAGCCCACACGGGCGACGAATTAACCGTGTATACCCGCATGGTGGCACGGGGCAGCAAGCGGTTCCAGTGTATGCACTTTATGGTGAACGAAACCAGAAACACACTCGCAGCCACAATGGAGGTGCTTTCCACACACGCCAGCCTCACCGAACGGCGCAGCGCAGTGTTCCCGCCGCACATTGGCCGCAAAATTGACCTGATGATTGCCACACACAACGAAATCGACTGGACAGACGCACCCCTCAGCGGCATTCTCTCCCCCCGGTAAATCCATCAGGGCAGGCTTTCACAGGCAACGCCATTCGGGTCTCTACCACCGTCCAGATTATGAACATCGTTGCCAGTCGCGGCCATACATTTATCGTGGCACGCCTGCGCCTCGGACTGTGTACTGAAGTCACCACAGTTGAGCGTATTGCGGTCGCAGGGGCAGGGTTCACTACTCTGCGTAACGACAATCACCTCGGTAGAGCCGCCATCGTCGTCGTCATCGCTGTCGTTGTCATTATTACTGCTGCTGGATTCAGCCGGCGCGACGTTTTCCACAACGATAGGCGGTGGGGTGGCCGTTGGCGTGGGTGTGGGGGCGTTCTGGCTCACCAGCGAACTGTGAATAAACCCGGTGCCCCCCGCCCCTTCTACCCGATACCACAGATCAGAGCCTTCAAATGTATCCCCGAACGTCTGCCCGGTCACAACAATCAATTCGCCCGACGGAATTTGCTGCATCGTCTGGCAGGCATCATCCAGCAGCGGGCAGGGCCGCACATTAGATTGGCGCGTGGTGTAGTAAATCAGCGACACATTGTATTCCGTAATCTCCAGCCCATCCACAATATCGGTCGGCGTTGCAGACATCAGCACAATGTCGGTTTCCAGTGCATTCACCGTCTGTAATAGCTGCGTGGCCTCAACATCCGGTGTATTCGTCGGGGGGGTGGTGGCTGTGGGGGTTACTGTTGCAGTCGGCAATGGCGTAGCGGTAGCAACCGGGGTGGCAGTGCTGGTCGGCGTCAGGGTTGCGGTTGATGTCGGCATGGGGGTCTTCGTCCACTGTGTAGCGGTGGCCGTTTCGTTGGCAATATCGGTGATTTCAGCAGCAATGGCCGTTTCCGTCTGCCGGAACTCGATATTGGACTGGATGCGCTGCCACCCCAGCAGCGCCCCCACCAGAATAAACAGAACCGATACCCCGCTGACGATAAACGTCAGCACCGGGCTACCCTGTTCCGGCTTCGGTCGTAAAGTCACCTGCCGCAGCAACAGGACAGCCCGCTCCACATCATCCAGCGAATTGCCCAGCGGGGCCAGCAGCGCCAGTGCTTCTGCCGCTGCCTCACGGAGTTCGTCTGGCGTGCTGTCTTTGTTCTTCAGCACCGTGCCCAGCACCCGCAGCGCCTCACGGATGTCAGCATTCTGGCGGGCCAGCGGCTTAAGGCGACGATAGGCGGCAACCATGTGCCTGCGGATTTCGGGGGGAGTGTTCAATGCCATGCCAGCGCACCGGGTAATTTAACTGCCTTGTTTCATATTATCCCACCAGAACCGAAAGGCAAACTTTTACCCTCAAAACATCGCAATCATGACTGGCTGCTCTTAATAGTACACAACGCCTGCCGTATCTCGCCAAGATGATAGGCGTTATGCATCAACATGCCCATCCCACCCACAATAGCATCTTCATGCTCCCACGTTGCATCATCGTTGATAACCGCATGTAGCTTTTCGTAAGCATCCCGCAGCCGTTTCTGGCTGGCTGCCCATTCTTCTGTGGAAACAGCCCCAACCGTGTTCCAGATCTCATCCCAGTCAACTTTCGGGCGTTCTCCGCGCATAAATTTCAGTATCACGTCAATATATAGTGTTATGTGCGCTACTTGCGCCGCAATACTGGCACAATTCGTCGAAACCGGACGCGATGCTTCTTCTGCACTGATGGTTGCCAGTGTTTCAAATAGTGACGTACCGCGATCCAGATAAATGCCAGTGATCTCCTCGAATGTTTCCTTGAGTGAAATGAGCATGGCTGCTTTGAATTTTTCCTTGAAGTCTTCCTGCGTCATGCTGTACCTCCTGCCTCGTTCACCTGTGCGAATTATAGCACGGGATCGAGAGAAATCGAAACAAATGTTCAATCAGCCACACCCGGCGATGATCTGCCCCAACCGCATTGTATCAATCGCAGCCGGGACGTTTAAACACGGTTTTTGAACCGTTATACACCGGCATTGTCAGGGGGGTGCCCGTCAGTGTGATAGGGGAGTGCTCCAGCAGGTTAACATCGTCCAGGCAGGAGTAGCTGTACGTCACGGCAAACCCCGCATACGCTTCGCTCACCAGCACATCCGCATATCCCGTTACAACATAGCGTACCTCCTTCGGCACACCATACATCACGCGCAGGTTCTCCAACGTCACGTCCAGCGGTACGCTGATGCGTGCCACACGCCCATTCTCCACAGACATCACATTGCTGCCGCGTCCGGCAGATAGCCCCGTGTAGTCATCGTGCCAGTGCCACGTAATCTGCGTCCCGAACTGCTCAATATCAACAACTGCTACCGCCGGGTGCTGCTCCAGTATCGCAACCGCATCATTGATCGGCGTCACGCGGGATTGCGTGCCCAGAATACACTGCGTTTCACATCCGGGGGCAGGCATCATCAGCGCAAACCCTGCCGGGTACGTGTAGGGGCGCAGGTGCAGCATACCCACCCACAGCCATACGATCGTGCTCACAACAGCCAGCACGATTCCCATCACCCGTAACGCTACTCGCACAGTTCACCTCCATACAGGCTCATAGCCTGCGTGCTGTAAAACGCCGGTAAATACGCCTCCGTGCGCAGGTTCACCGGGCGCTGTGTGCCCATATCCGGGTTCACTGTACACTGGTACCAGTAACCCACCGCAAACCCGGCGTACTGCTCATCCACGCGCACATTCGCATGGTCATTCACCGCAGAGCGTAAATCATCAGGCGCACCGTACCGCACGCGCACCTCATACAGCGGCACATTCAGCGGAATCTGAATGCCCGTTACCTGCCCATCGTGGATTTCAATCTCATTGAGGCCAGTGGTGGAATACAGCTCTCCCCAGCCCCACGTGATCTGCCGATCGAATGCATAGACAGATGCGCTGTTTACCGCCGGATGATTTTCCAGTATCGCAATCGCCTCATCCACCGTTGTCACACCCGGCTCTATACCCAGAATACAATGAGACTCACACCCCGGCTCCGGCATGATGAGGTCGAACCCGGCAGGGTATTCATATGGACGCAGGTGTAACGCTCCCACCCACAGCAGCACAACCGCACTCACCGTCACCAGCACCCGAAATATCAATCCTGTTAAAATGATTTATCCTCCCGCCACACAGAACCCCCATACTCCCAGACCACCGCGTAGGGACAGAGCCTGCTCTGTCCGCCACAGGAGCCATCTCATTAATAGACTAACACTCTAACTCTGAAAAAACTGATAGTGGATATAGGCGCGGATCGCCAAACTGCATAAGATCAGGCTCAGGGTGAGAAATGCCCCCATGATAACTGTGCGGCTGTAAACCGGCGGGGCAGGAGAGTACCACAGAGAAGCCAATGTAATATTCTGTGGGAGCGATGTAACCCGGCAATGTGTAGCCAACTCTCTCTGGCATTCCATAGAACAGTCGGTAAATGTATCGTGGTATGTACATCTCAACGTCTATGTATCTAACGTAATCATCTACACCAGAGTATATATAACCACTGAAAATGTTCGCATCTGCAATTAAGTTTTCG
>JBCCQC010000434.1:0-4693 GCA_039024535.1 Chloroflexota bacterium | reverse complement strand
GGAAGAATCGGCCACCGTCACCGGCCCCGCTATGCTGGCCGCTACGCTCACCTACACCAGCGACGACGCGGACGGCAGCGGCGATGTCACTTCCAATGATGTGATTACCTATACTGCTACCATCAACAACACCGGGGAGTCTGCGGCGGCTTCTGTGGCGTACACCGCGCCGGTGCCACAGCACACAACCTACATTGCAGGCTCCACTACACTGAACGGCAGCGCTACCACAGACATTTCAGGTGGGCCGGTCACTGTGGGCAGCATCCCGGCGGGGGGGAGTGCCGTTATTACCTACCGTGTGCGGGTTAATTTGCCGGTGCCAGAGGGTGTGAGCAGCGTCAGCACGCAGGGGAGTGTGACTGCGCAGGAACTGGCCGCTGTACTGACCGATGACCCGGCTGAAGACACCCCGAACAGCCCCACAATGTTCCCGGTACGACGCACACTGCCGGTACTCTCTGCAACGCTGGTGGGCATACTGAGCGATGTTGATGGCTCTGGTGGGCTGACGGCCAATGACCTGATTGACTACATTGTGACGGTAGAAAACAGCGGTACCGGCCCCGCCACCAGCACGGAAATGATCCTGGCTGTGCCGCAGGGTACGGTTTACGTCCCTGGCAGCACATTCGTCAACAGCGAGGCCGCCCCGGACATGACGAACGGCGCGGTGATGCTGGATACACTACGGCCCGGACAGCGCCGCGTTATTTCGTTCCAGGTGCGGGCCAGCGCAGACCTTACCGGCCTCACTACTGTGGCTGTACAGGCGTCTGTCGTTGCCAATCCGGGTATCAGCCTGCTCTCAGATAACCCCGTAACCCCCGAACAGGGCGATGCGACTGTTATCAATGTTCAGGGCACTACAGAGCCACCTGCAACGCCGCCCACCACTACGGAAGAAGTCACGGCGACCACGCCAGCACCCGTTGTCACCGAGGAAGTTATTGCAACCACACCTGCGCCGGTTGTCACCGAGGAAGTTATCGTAACCACGCCGCCGGTCGTCACTGAGGAACCTGTCGTCATCACGCCCACGTTTACCCCCACCATGACGCATACGCCTACGCTGACGCTCACACCGACGAACACGCCCACGTTTACCCCCACCATGACGCTGACGCCCACAGCGCCCCCACCAGATCCCCCGGATAATACAGACCCTGTGGCTACCGAAGAACCCGCCGCCTGATGTGCGTATAGCGCACGCCTTGACATTGCCGGGGCGTTATGGGAGCATCAGGCGCAATGTGTGGTGTTCCCGTGGCTAATGGGCCACAAAAGGCAACCGACGATGCGTTCTCTGGTACATCGAGCATATGCACGCCTGCGCCCGCTGCTGCATCGCATGGGGGTGTTAGCGTTCGCCAGAAAGCTGCTGAGTGACCGCACTCGTACACAGATCGCTGTCCGGTTGGGGCTGGGTGGGTTCGGCATACAGACCCATACCGGCTATCAACTGCCGCAACGCACAAAAGTAGACCCGGCGACGGTTAATGGCGTGAACTTCATCGGCAATACAGAGGCTGTGCTGGGTATCACAGAGGCGGCGCGGCAGCTTATTATGGCGATAGAAACGGCCAGTATTCCTCATCAGGTAGTGCCCTTGCCCGATCTGTCCATGCAAATACCGGAAAACCACCAGCGCTTCACTGACGCCGATGCACCTTACAGCGCTAACCTGATGCACGTGAACCCGCAGGAAGTCCCGTTCGTGGTGCAGCATTACCTCGAAGATATTGTGACAGAGAAGTATCTGATTGCTTACTGGCACTGGGAACTGGCAACCTTCCCGGCGAAGTGGCACGAGATGACGCATTTCTTTGATGAAATCTGGGTTGCCAGCCACTTTATCCGCGAGGCCATCCAGAACACAACGTCTACCCCGGTAGTGCGCGTGCCGCTGCCCGTAACTGCTATCTCGCCGCGCCACAGCCGTGCTGAACTCGGCCTGCCAGCGGATAAATTTCTTTTTCTGTGTATCTTCAGCCCCGGCTCTAACATTGCGCGTAAAAACCCGTTCGGTGTGATTGACGCTTTTGAGCGTGCCTTTGCGAAGCAGGCCAGCCATAACGCGGTGCTGGTTGTTAAAACGCATCATCTTGACAGTATCTACGGCGAACACGTCCGGGAACCGCTGCGGGAGGCTGTGCAGCGTGTGGGGGGCATCCTCATTGAGGACAGCGTGAGCAAAGCAAAAATGCACAGCCTGATTGCAAACGTGGATTGTCTGGTTTCGCTGCACCGGGCAGAGGGCTTTGGCCTGACGATTGCCGAAGCTATGTCTCATGGCAAGCCGGTGATTGTCACGCGCTATGCTGGTAGCATGGATTTCACCACACCGGAAACTGCTTATCTGGTGAACTGTACCCTGCGCCAGATCAACGAGGACGATCACCGTTTTTTCCCGGATATGTCGCAGATTTACCACGTGGGGGAGTGGTGGGCAGAGCCGGATGTGGATCATGCCGCCCGCCAGATGCGCTACGTTTACGAGCATTCGCAGGACGCTCATCAGATCGGCCAGCAGGCACAGGCACTCATCGTACAGGATTTTTCTCATGCGGCTGTGGGCGAAATCATTGCAGATCGGTTGCGCATCACTGCCGCCGACCGGACATAATGCCACGCACAACTGGTAGATTTGACCGCGTGCGGTTATTCTCAGAGGATATATCGTTTTTCTGCTATCCCGTGGTCAGGCTATGGGGTGTGGAACCGGACAACATTCAATTGCAAACACAGGATATACATCCGTGAATATGACTGCCAACCCCATCATCGTTCTCGGTATGCACCGCTCCGGGACATCTATGGTGACTCGACTTCTGCGCGACTGCGGCCTCTACCTTGGGCCGGATGATGTCATCATGCAGGCGTCTGAAAGTGATAACCCCGACGGCTACTGGGAAAACCAGGAAATTGCGAACTTCAACGACGAACTGCTCACCCGGCTGGGTGGCACGTGGCGCGAGGTGCCTGCGATAGAACCGGGCTGGCACCAGCACCCCGACTACGACGTTTTTAAATACCGCGTGAACGCCCTGCTGTTACCTTACGACGACCACGAAACATGGGGTTGGAAAGACCCGCGCAATACGCTCACGCTGGCGTTCTGGTTGGATTTGTTCCCCGATGCAAACCTGCTGCTGGTTGTGCGTAACCCGATGGAGGTGGCACGTTCGCTGAGTACCGGGGCGGCTATGCGTGACCTTGACTATGGCGAAGCGGTGGCCCTGTGGGAGCAGTATCACACGGCCCTGTTGCAAACCGTCTCGCCAGAGCGCATGGTGATTACCCATTACGACACCTACTTTTATGATGCACTTGCGGAAATCCAGCGTGTAACCGGGTTGCTGAATATGTCCCCGCCGGATGCTGATGTGCGTGCAGCGGCCAGTACCATCAAAACGGGCCTCAAACACCATAAAATCCCGGATCTCCGTCTGGAAGCCCGTCCGCCGTCGGCGTCGCTGGCACAGATTTACACGGCACTCTGTATGCAGGCCGGGCCGGTTTTCCAGCAGATGAGCAGTGACGTGGACTATCAACCGGGCATCCTGAAAACGTATCTACGCTACCTGCTGGAGCAGCACGATGTAGAGACAGAAAAACTCACGGCGTCCTTCAACGCGCAGCTTGAACAATGGAACGATGCCTATCAGCAGAAAGAAGACGAACTGCGGCAGCTACAGGCGCAATACGGCGACCTGCACCAGCAACTTGGCACCGTTCAAAATGATATGGCTCAAATTGAGCAGCAGCTAGACCACACCCGTACGGAACAGAATACGCTCCAGCAGCAGCTAGAAAGCATACACAGTCAGGCTTCACAACTGCACCATGAGCGCGACACGCTTCAGCATCACCTCACGGTTAGCCAGAACCGCGCCAGTTTGCTGGAGCAGGAACTGTTTGCTATCCAGCGGTCGATTATCGTCCGGGCGCTGGCGAAACCAGTCTGGCGCATCCGTCACCGCTTGCTGCCAGAAAATTCTCGCCGCTATCGTGCTTACCGACGCCTGCGCAGAGGGTTACGCCGCTCGGCTGGCCTGACGGACGAAGATGCTGTACCTCCACCAGCCGCGACGAGCGGCCCAACACCATCTCTGCCAGCGGCACTGGCTGCACCGCCTGCTGCGATCACAGCCCCATCAGCGGCCAGCCCCGCCCCGGCTACGACGCCCGGAAAAACAACGCTTACCGTGCCGCAGTGGATCAAACCCACTTACCGGGCTGATGAGGAACATGATGTTGTTATCGTCACGATCATCTCCAGAAATTATCTCGCCGCTGCCCGTACGCTGATGCGTTCTGTGGCAGAGCACCACCCGGAAGCGCACCGTGTGACGATGCTGGTGGATGAAATCGAAGATGCGTATGACCCCGCTGCTGAACCCTTTGAAACCATCGTGGCGCGTGACCTGCAAATTCCGCGCTGGGAACACTTCGCCATGAAGTACACCATCATGGAATTGAACACCGCCGTCAAGCCTTACCTGATGGAAGTGCTGTTTGATCGGTTCAACGCGAAAAAAGTGATCTATATGGATCCCGATATTGCGGTTTACCGCCCGATGACCGAGATGATGGATTCACTGGACGATCACGATGTGGTGCTGACCCCACATCTGCTGGAGCCTATTGACGATGGGAAACATCCGGCAGAACTCGATATTATGAAGGCGGG
>JBCCQC010000433.1:0-4712 GCA_039024535.1 Chloroflexota bacterium | reverse complement strand
TTCGACTCCCACCTTCGGCACAACAGGGCACTCAATTGCGAGTGTCTTTTTTGTTTCCTGAAGCATAGTTTATCACCTGCACTGGCACGCCCCCCTGCTTTTCAGTAGAATTTGCCGCGCTGAATCCTGTAGAGAGAACCCTCATGGTCACACTCGGTGAACTTGCCAGCACTATCCACCCTGATAATCTGTTTGCCATCCACGGCGATGAGCAAACTGCTATCACTGCTCCGGTTGTGGAATCCAGCCAGGAAGTTGAACCGGGCGGGGTTTTTGTGGCACGGCGCGGCCTTTCCGTGGATGGTCACAACTTCATCGGGGATGCTGTCCAGCGTGGGGCTGCTGCCTTCGTCAGTGAGCGTGAAATAGCTAATTCCACTGCGCCGTATATTCACCTGAAAGATGCTGCGCAGGCGCTGGGCAAACTGGCCGCCGCCTACCACGGTTTCCCGTCGCGCAGACTGACCGTTATTGGCGTTACCGGCACGGATGGCAAAACCACAACCAGCACACTCATTCACGCGATACTCAAAGCCTCTGACACTGTGAAAGCGGGTCTTATTAGCACGATTGCTGCCGATTTTGGCGATGGCCGCACAGCAGACACTGGCCTCCACGTGACCTCACCGGGGGCACCACAGCTACAGGCGATTCTGGCAGAGATGGTGAACCGGGGCGTAACACATGTAGTGGTAGAAATGACCAGTCATGGGCTGGCACAGGGCCGCTTGAACGGCGTGGACATTGACATTGCTGTGATGACAAACATCACCCACGAGCATCTGGACTATCACGGGACGTGGGAAAACTACCGCGATGCCAAAGCCCGCATGTTTCGTATGCTTATGCCCTCAGGGCGCACACACGGCCAGTCAAAAGTTGCGGTGATTAACGCAGATGACCCATCGGCAGACTATTTTGCGGCTATCCCGGCAGAGGAGCGCGTGCTGTACGGTTTAAACGAGGGTGCAGGCGTACAGGCAACAAACATCCGCTATCTGCCCTCACACACCGAGTTTGAAATTAACGGCGAAGCGTTCCGTTTAAATATGGTGGGCACGTTTAACGTTTATAATGCACTGGCTGCTATCTGCGCGACGCGCTCCGGTTTGCGTATGGGGCTGGATACGGTGCGTGCAGGGCTGGAAAGCGTCACGGGCATCAGCGGACGCATGGAGCGCATTGACGAGGGGCAGAACTTTACGGCTATTGTCGACTTCGCGCACACGCCCAACGCGCTCAAGCGGGCACTGGAAGCCGGACGTGAAATGCTGCCAGAGGGTAAGCGGTTGATTGCAATATTCGGCAGTGCTGGCCTCCGCGACCGTGAAAAACGACGTCTGATGGCCGAAACGTCCGCGCAGCTTGCTGATTTTACAGTACTCACGGCAGAAGACCCGCGCACCGAGTCGCTGGAAAGCATTCTGGAGGAAATGGCGCAGGGCTGCATCTCGCAGGGGGGTGTGGAAGGTGAAACATTCATCCGTGTGCCAGACCGGGGCTATGCGCTTTACACAGCCTGCCAGATGGCCCGGCTGGGCGATATTGTGATGGCCTGCGGCAAGGGCCACGAACAGAGCATGGCCTTTGGCGCAACCGAATACCCGTGGGATGACCGCGACGCCCTGCGTGCCGCCCTGCGTGGAACCCCCCTGAACACATTACCCACTGCCAATGCATAGCATTACCGCACTGCATCGGCGTTTGCTGGCAGCCGTGTTGATTTTGCTGCTAGCGGCAGGGCTGCGCTTTACCGGGCTGGCCTACGGGCAACAGGCCCCGGAACTGGCCCCCACAGATACGACGCTGGATTCCACGCATGAGAATGCGCCTTTCCAGCCAGACGAGTTTCTGTTTGTGCAGCGACCCCTACGGATGCTGCTAACGCGGCAGTTTAACCCGAAGTTCTTCCATAATCCCTCATTTCTGATTAACACCAATCTCGCGGTGTACTGGCTCACCGGGGAACACACGCGCCTCTCGTGGGAAGGGCGTACCGAACTCGGCGCACGGCGGGCGGTACCGTTTCGGCTGTATGTAAACGGGCGCACATTCTCGGCACTGGGCAGCATTCTGGCAGTCGCGGCGACGTTTGCCACAGCCTATCACCTGTCAAATCGGTTCGGGGCCATCTGCGCCGCGCTGATTGTGGCAACGGCTCTGCCGATGGTGCAGCACGCGCATTACACCACGACCAGCAGCCTCGCCGCCGGGTTTGCCGGGGTGTGCATCTGGGCCAGCCTGATGGCGTTGCGGCGCTCCCGGTGGTGGATGTTTGCGCTGGCGGGCATCTGTGCAGGGCTGGCGGCGGGCAGCCGCTACAATGCCGCTGCCGTGTCGATTGTGGTATTCGTGGTGGGGCTGGTGCTGCTGTGGCGCGAACGCACCCGGATGCGTTTGTTGTGGATAATGCTGGGGTATGGGCTGTTCCCGGCGGTATTTGTGTTCACCACACCACACGTCATTTTCGATACCGCGTTCTTCTGGTCAGAGTTTGTGGGCATCACCACGCAGTACATCGGCAGCGGCAGTTCCATCGTCAATGTGCCAAAACACATCGGCCTGTGGTACGAACTGAACTACATGGCGCTGTTCGGTACTGGCGTGATGGGGACGGTGCTGCTATTTGTGGGCGTGTGGCGTGGGCTACAGAACGTACCCACACGTCTTGCAGTGATCGCCATCCTCGCATACCTCATCCCCTACACCTATGTCGTGCTGCGCACCATCCGGCCACTCGGCGCAGACCAGATGATTGTGCCGGTAGTGCCCACGTTTGCGCTGCTTGCTGGAATCGGCGCAGCGTGGCTGTACAGCAAACTGCCACAGAGCCGGGTCACGGCCAGTGTATTCATTATTCTGCTGATCGGGTTTCAGTCGATCACATCATTGCAGGCAGTGTGGCGCTTCAGCGTGGACGACACGCGCTTTGTGGCCCAGGCATGGATTCGAGAGAACATCCCGGAAGGCACGCTGCTGCACCTCAACGGGCCATACAATGTGCCCATAGACTACGCCCGCTATGACTGGAGCCAGACCTATGGCGGGCAGGAATTGCCGGATATAGAGACCTTACGCGCAGATGGTGTACAGTACATCATTGAGTCCGATGCGTGGGTGCATCACATGGAACGGGCCGGTTTCATCCCGGATGCGGTGATGGCCCAGCAGCGTACGGCCCTCTCTTATGACGATGACGGGGCTGAGTCTGTTTATCGAGTTGATCGACTGCCGCTGCTGGGCGCAAACCACCCCATGCACTCGCTCACGTTCTGGCACAACCCGGCAATCACCGTATATTGCATAACAGACGCGGCTTGCGCGGCATTCCCGTGATCGGGATACCTGTGTTAGAATATCGTCCGCATTTTCGACCGGAGGTTGACACCATGTAGCCGAGAAGCTGCTGAACCCTGACAGGGAGAAGTTATCAACGTTGGATCAAGGGACATTATTTGTGGCTCGGATGGCATTTCCATCCATCGGAACATGAATGGCGCACGCGGCATTTTGCCTCGTGCTCTGGCAGAATCGCCCTCGGCGGAACCTTTTCGCCGTGCATTGGTGAGCAATGTTAGCAATTGTTAGCGTTTGTAAGCTGAAAAGATTCGGTAAGATGCCGTTAGATATTGGAATTGTGATCCTGAACTGGAACACGCGCGACCTGCTGCAACGCTGCCTGGCAACGGTTTTTGCCAGCGAAGGTGATTTCACCTTTGAGGTTGTTATCGTTGATAATGCATCGACAGATGGCAGCGCGGATATGGTTCGTGAAAAATTTCCTCAGGCAACACTTATCGAAAGTGACGTTAACGGCGGTTATCCTTACGGGAATAATCTGGGGTTACGGCATCTGGGCTATCACGATAGTGGTGGCGCAGCGCCAGACCCCCCCCGGTATGCGCTGCTATTGAACCCGGACACTGAGGTTCCAGCAGATGCACTCTACGAGATGATAAGGTATATGGACGCTCGTCCAGAAATTGGCGTGGCTGGCCCAAAATTAATGTTGCCGTCTGGCGACCTGGATATGGCCTGTCGTCGCAGCTTCCCCACACCCGCAGTGTCGTTTTACCGTTTTTCTGGCCTGGGGAAGTTGTTTCCGAACAGCCCGCGCTTTGCCCGGTATAACATGACATTTGTTGACCCGGATGTCGAAATCGAAGTCGATTCGGTTGTTGGTGCATACATGCAGGTACGCAAAGCAGCAATTGAAGCGGTGGGGCTGTTGGATGAGACGTTTTTCATGTACGGAGAGGACTTAGATTGGGCGTATCGAATCAAACAGGCCGGATGGGTCGTGTTTTACAATCCGGCAGTAACAGTGACACACGTCAAAAGGGCCGCAAGCAAGAAGAGCAAACGCGCACAGATGGAGTTCTACCGCGCAATGCTCATCTTCTACCGGAAGCATTATCGAAGCGGCACGCCGCTGCTGTTACACAGCCTGATTCTGATGGGCATACTGGCGAAGGGCGGCAGGGCCATGTGGCCGGAAGTACGCCAGCCCTCCCCGCTGAAGCAGTCGCTCAACCCATCATAAAAGACCGCATCCGTGGCGTGAAAACCACCCTCAACATATCGGTTTATTTGCTGGATATTGTCATGCTGCTGGGCGCGTTTGTTCTGGGTTACTATGCCCGCCTCACCGTGCCGCTGTTTGCAATTCCGGTAGGGGCACCCGCACTATCCGAGTATGTCGGTGTCATCGT
>JBCCQC010000432.1:0-4712 GCA_039024535.1 Chloroflexota bacterium | reverse complement strand
TGTAGCTCCACCACCATTTGTAGTCATCGCGCATGGTCACGCTGTCGCCGAACATATCACGCTGCGTCTGGATCCACAGGTCGTTGAGACGGTCGGCACTCAGTTCGCCCTCGGTGCGGTAGGCGGTGTGCATGGCGTCTTCAAAGCGGTTCATGCTGATCTGACGGAAAACCGTAGCGAACGAGTCTTCGATTTTTTCGAACAGCATGGCAAGCTGTGCTTCTTTGTCATCCTCGCGCTCCATCAGGTCACTGAACACGAGCATTTCGGCAAACGTGGAGGCCATTTCTGCGGTCGTCAGTGGTGTGCTGGAACCCATGAGGCCCTGGTGCTGTGCAGCGAGATACTGGTGAATGCCGTGGCCGAGTTCGTGTGCCAGGGTGGAGACATCACGGGAGTTGCCGAGGAAGTTCACCAGAATAAAGGGATTTGCGCCGGGTGTGGTGGATGCGGAGAATGCACCGCCGCGCTTGTGGGGCTGGACGGGCGCGTGAATCCAGTTTTTCTCGAAGAAGTACCCGGCAATTTCACTCATCTGTGGGCTGAACTGGCCGAATGCGTTGAGCACAATATCGCGTGCTTCGCCCCACTGATAGTTTTTCTCTCCGGCTTTGATGGGCAGCGGGGCGTAACGGTCATAGTCCGTCAGTTCGTCCAGGCCAAGCAGCACACGCTTGAGGTTGTAGTGACGTGCGACAAGGTCATAGCTGGAGGTCACTGTGGAAATGAGCGCCTCTACCACTTCATCCGGGGCTTTGTTGCTCAGGTTGCGCGATGTGACCCACGACGGATAGCCGCGCAGGTCATCTTTGATGGCTTTGTCGCTGGCGAGCACATTGAAGATGTACGTGAGTTCCATGTTTTTGTCTTTAAGCCCGGCGGTGACGCTCTCAGCGGCACGGGCACGGATGTCACGGTCGGCGTTACGGGTTTTATCCAGAATTTCTGACAGCGTGATTTTTTCGCCGTCCCAGTCGTAGCGCATGGCCCCCTGCAACTTCTGGAAGAAGCGCGTCCATGCACTGCGCCCTGCCACATTGAGCGCGACCATCACTTTTTCTTCCGGCTCACTGAGTGTGTAGGGGCGGTAGCGCAGTTCGGCTTCCAGCAGGTGACGGTATTTTGCAATGGCGTCATCGGCCAGCACCGTTTCGACGTGTGCGTCGTCAGCAGCCTGCCATTCGAGGTCAAAGAACACGGACTGCTGTTCCAGGCGGCTGCTGAACTGCATCACTTTCTGGACGAGTGCGCCAATTGCATCATCGGCAGAATCGGCGGCGTAGTTCAACTGGGCAAACGCGCCCAGCCGCACCAGCCGATCATACAGCGCTTCACGGGTTTCCATTGCGGCGGCCAGCTCTGCGGCGGAGAGGGTGGCGACTTTACCGCGATACTGATCTGCAAAGGCGTTAATGTCTGTTTCGAGGGCTTTCATGTCGGCGTCGATCTGTGGATCGTCCACTGCGCTGTAAAACACGGACAGATCCCAGATGACATTTTCTGCGCCGTTTTTGACGGCAGGCGTAGCATCTACCATTTCACTTCCCTGTGATATTTGAATTTTTTCAAGTGGAACACATGCTATATCATTTTGAATTTCACGGCAACTTCCAGAGCATACTCATGTCTGTCTCAGGGAGGCGCGGTACTGTGTGTATATCATCATCTACACATCACAGGAGATAGATTACATGGCACTCTCAGAAGCCGACGTAACCAGCGCCCTGCAAAACCTTCCGGGCTGGGCATATAACGATGGTGCGATCACTAAAACCTATGCGCTGCCGTCTTATGCGGCGGGGCTGGCGTTTGCCAGTGCGGTTGGCATTGTTGCAGAAGGGTTAAACCACCACCCGGATATGACTATCGGCTATAAGAAGGTGACGGTGCTGTTTACCACCCACGATGACGGCAATGTGGTCACGGATAAGGACATCGAAGCTGCCACCCGCATTGAAGCCCTTCAGTTCCCGCGCGAGTAGATGCGCAGTTACTCCCTGCACACCATGTTCGTGTGCAGGGAAATATTTACGATTACAACATATTTTGTGAATTTCGTAAATAAAAGACACCCTCTGGGCACATATGACCCCGAATCACAGTGAATACCGTAAATTCTTGAAGCGGCATCCACGTAAATCACGTCTTTATCACTTGTTTGTTAACTCTGTTGGCTTTACACTTTTTTACACCGATTGTTAGATTTGAGGGGTTGTGACGGTGCCAGTAGTTGATTACACCATGTGTGAAAACGTTCTTTCCTGCCGTGAGGTGGGCCGCGTCGATAGTGGCGATGCCCGTGACTATGCGGGGATTGTTGCCGAAGCCGCAGGTGTGAGTTTGCAGCCTATTGTTGTGTTCATTGATGCCCGTGATGCAGAGTTTATCACGCCAGATGCAGCCCATGTGTTTGTGGCGTCTGCCGAAGTAACTGACAATGTGCGGTGTTATGTCGTTGTCACGCACGATCTTGTGCTCAAGCAAACGTCGCGCATCCTGGGTGTGCGCAACCGGCGTGGTAATACCCACGTCTTTGATAGTTACGAGCAGGCGCTCGACTTTGCGTGGGAGCAGGCCCAGCTACAGGCCGCCACCCGGTAACGGTGCTTGCCGCACCGCACAAAATACGCTACCGTTGCACCGTTAGTTAAGCTGCGACGGAGCGTGCTATGCCCTTACCTGCAAACACCGCCCTCATCATCATTGATGTGCAACAGGGCCTTGATAACACGGATTACTACGGCGACCGGAATAACCCGGATGCCGAACAGCATATGGCGCAACTGCTGGCGGCATGGCGCACGCATCAGCTTCCTGTTTTTCATGTGCAGCACCACTCCACACAACCGAACTCCCCGCTGCGCCCGGAAAACCCCGGTGTGGCTATTAAGCCGGAAGTTGCGCCGCAGGGCAATGAACCCGTGTACACCAAAAATGTGAACAGCGCTTTCATCGGCACTGACCTTGAACTGCATCTGCGTGACGCTGACATCGGCACGGTGGTTGTCGTGGGCCTGACGACAGAGCACTGTGTATCGACATCGGTACGGATGGCGGCTAACTATGGCTTTCGGGTGTACCTGGCAGCGGATGGCACAGCCGCTAACAGCGCGACCGGCTATAACGGGCAGACTTTCAGTGCGCAGCAGGTGCACGATGCGCAGCTTGCCGCACTGCATGGTGAGTTCGCCACTGTGATGAATACCGCCGATATTCTGTCCATGCTGGAGTAACCCATGCCGCAGACGATTTTCCGTTATGGTTCGGAGTATGGCTATACGATGCATATGGCACTGGCGAACGGCTTCCCGCCGCAGGTGTACCAGCCGCTGCTGCAACCGCTGGCAGAGCAGTACAATGTGGTTTCGCTGCCGCCGCGCCCTATGTGGACGGATCCCCCGGCGCCGGATACGCTGGATACGTGGGAAGATACGGCTGTTGATCTTATTAAGGGGCTGCGGCTGTACCACCTGAAGGATGTGATTGGCATCGGGCATAGCATGGGCGGGGTGGCGACGATGATCGCTGCCACGAGAAATCCGGGGTTGTTCCGGGGAATTGTGCTGCTGGATCCCACGGTTTTCCCGCCGCGTATGCTGTGGATGCTGAAGGCTATGCGGCTGATGGGGCTGGAGGGACGTATGCCGCTGGTGAGGCGGGCGCTGAACCGGCGGGCACACTTTGCCGATGGGCAGGAGGCGTTTAAATACTGGCGGGGTAAAAAATTGTTCGCAGATTGGACGGATGCAGCGCTGTGGCTGTACGTCACCGGGCTGACGACGCCTACCCCGGATGGCGATGAGGGCCTGACGCTGGCGTGGTCGCCGGAGTGGGAGGCCCGTTATTACGCGACGATTTACACCGAAAGCTGGAAGGTCATCAACCAGTTAGAGGGGTTGCTGCCGGTGCTGGTGATACGCGGGACGCATACCAATACTTTTTTTGAGCCAGCAGCCGAACTGATGCGGAAGCGGGTGCCCTCTATGACTTATGCTGAAATTGAAGGCGGGCACCTGTTCCCGCAGACGGCCCCCAACGAAACCCGCGCGGTTATTGAGGACTGGCTTAAAACGCTGGATTGACCGGGCGGTGTTGTGTTACGTCAACATGCCGCGCCCGATGACCTCGCGGATTTTGCTGGCAGCATCAAGGGTGCGGTCTGTGTCGAAGTTCGGCATTTGAATGCCGAGGGCTACCACGCCATGCAGCATGGCCCACAGCGCATCGCTGGCTGTGCGTGGATTTTTCTCCTGTAGTACATCGGCCTCGATTGCGCGTTCCACACAGTTGTGGAGAATCATGAACGAATCGGCCCATGTATCGCCGTCTTCGGTGTGGGCGGGTTCCCGCACCATAAAATCGGGGCGTTCCATGAACATCAGGCGGTAGTGTGCCGGGTTTTCAAGGCCGAACCGGACGTATCCTTCGCCCATTGCAGTGATCTGCTTGCGCGGGTCGTCGCTGCTGTCTACGGCTGCCTGCAATGTTTGCCCGAACCGCTGGAAGCCTTCTTCTGCGAGTGTAAACAGCAGGGTATCCCGATCACTGAAGTACAGGTAAATCGTCCCCGGCGAGTAGCCAATTTGCTCTGCGACCTGCCGCAAACTGAAGTTCTTGTAGCCTTTTTCCAGAAACAGTTCGCTGGCGGCGTCCATGATGGCCTGCCGTGTTTCGGCTTTCTGGCGTTCGCGGCGGTTTTTTGATGCTGTTTT
>JBCCQC010000431.1:0-4721 GCA_039024535.1 Chloroflexota bacterium | reverse complement strand
CTGCTGGCGGCATTGTGCAGCCCCTGCGCAATCATCTCGTCAGCAACGTCAATGATACTGGAATTCTCATAGAAAAATATCGCGCCGTCAGCATGGCACTCATAGCTAAAAAACGCCAGGCCGGGGTAGCTCTCCTGAGAAAACGCAGGCCACAACGGAGCAAACACAAGGCTGGCGACAACAATCAGGAGCGAACTGGCGATGGTTTTCATCTGAGCAGACCTTCAACTATACATGGATGCAGTCTAGTTTACCGCACTCGTCGTGCAGATGGTGTGGCGAAGGGCACACAATCGACCCTCCGCCGTTGGGTTAGCGTGCGACTGCGCCGCCGGTTGCAAAACCATGCGGGAACGACACAGCGTTAACATAGGCGTTAGTACCAAACGGCGACGAGATAGCCCCAGCAAAGGCCGATGCATTGCCCGCTGTAGACACATGCGATGACGCGAAACCACCACCACTGTAGACCGGCTTGTGTGGATTGTGAGTCGGCATGTGTGGGTCGTGGTAAGTCGGCTTATGCGGGTCGTGCCGGGGTGGATGAACCGGATAGTGCGTCTTGTACGTGGGAATGTGAATCCCAACATGCGGAACAATGGCAATAGCACTGGCTGTACCGTTGCCGATGCTGCCCGTCTGGGTGAAAGCAACCGGGCCAATCGTCTGCGCATGGGCAAACGCGGCCCCGAAGCCAGCCGTTGTTGCAAACGCACTGGACTGCCCACGAACCGGCTCCTGTGCAGCGGTAAACGTCACGGCCAGCAGCACAACCGCAACCATGATAGAACGACGGAAATAAAACACCTCTAACCTCCTCAATGGTTTGCCCATTTGCCCCACACACAATACCTGACCATAATGCTTGTATGGGTGGGCGCTGGAATTTATTTGCAAGTAAGCTAATCCGCAACACTTGCATGTAAAGCGTAGCAAATTGGCACATGCACACAAATAAACCATAGTTGTATTTATGGCTTACAATGTCGTTTAGTTATGTTATCAGAATAAAACCACAGCACAGCCCGTCCCCGCAAACCCCGAACATAAATCGTTGTATGATCTGCACCCCTTATCCCGTCAATGTATCAATCGACACATCAAAAATAGAGGAAAACCTTTATGTCCGCCGATTTAATCCCCGCAACCGACGACACACTGCGCGACCTGTACAGCAATCCACGGGTGGTAATTTACCTGCACGAGGGCGAAAACGCCGCCGTCCCCACCACGCACGCCTTCCGCAAAGTGGCGAAAAAGCACAGCGACGAAATTGTCGTCGCCAGCGTGGACGTAACCGCCAACCCCAACACCGCCGCCAGATACAGGCACCTCAAACTGCCCGCCGTGGTAACGATGGAAAAGAAAATATTCGGTATGCGAGAGAAATCACACGGGGAAAGCCTGCGCCCCGCTGATGTGCGGGCACACATCGCGTTTTTGCTGGATCAGGGCGAAGACCCGGCAGAAATCGCGGCCCGCAAGCTGGCAAATACACAGCAAAAAGCCACCGAAGACGCCACAAAAGACGTAAGCGCAAAAACCTTTAAGCGCGAAGTGCTCAAGAGCAAAATTCCAGTAATGGTAGATTTCTGGGCACCGTGGTGCGGGCCGTGTCAGCAGGTCAGCCCGATTGTGGAAAGCCTGGGCGAGGAGTATAAGGGCCGCGTGCGCGTGGTAAAAGTCAACGTGGATGACAACGAATCCCTCTCACGCAAGTACAACATTGCAAGTATCCCCACCGTGATGGTATTCCATCAGGGGGCAGTCGTACAGACCACGCACGGCGCACAACCCAGACGCAACTACCAGCGTATGCTGGAACAGGCACTCGCAGACGAATAACCTGTGCCCGCCGTCACGGTGCCGTTTAAGTATCGGCGCTGTGCGGCGGGTAAATCACCCGGAACCGCTCAAACACCGTTGCCATATCCTCTGCATATTCCCAGCCGTTCGCCTCACACGTCCGCTGGAAAAACTGCCGGTGCGCATCCAGCCACCATGCCACGGTACGGTCGCCCTCGCCTTCATCCCACGCAAACTGTGCATCCACACTGTTAAGCGGCGCAACGGTGATCTCGGTCGTCTCGATGATGCACAGTGGCCTGTCCTGCCCATCCAGAATAATACTGACCTCCCCGACCGGCGTAATGGGTTCACCCTCAGCTTCGTACTCAACCACAATAGAGGCAGTGGCACGCTTGGGGCCGCTGAGCACCAGTTGCCCCAGTTCATCCATCATGGTGGGGCTATCGCCAAAGCCCCACGCACTATACGCCGCGCTGTGGTGCGGATGGCCTGCGGGTAGGGTAGCGAGATAGTCCGCCCAGAACCGCTCAACCGGCGTCATGGCTGCACGCCACCCCCGCCGAAAAGCTGGAACAGAATAAACCCGATAAACAACACCAGGCCGCCCGTCAGGATAACTGCATAGTAACTCACGCTGCCCCGGTAGTTGTGCGTATCAAAAAAAATGTCGAGGTCTTCTGGCGTGTTGATGTCGTACTCATTGGTGGGGGTATGCACACGGGCCTGCGTGCGCTTGCGCTCAATTGTCACCGTGACGGTACCACGCGCCGCAATCCATGCCGCCGCCAGCACCACCCCCAGCACAGGGATCAATGCCAGCGGAATAGCAAAGATGCCGGGTGCGCCCTTGCGCTTGGTGATAATCGTTGCGTCCGGGGTTTGCTTTTCGATGTCCCAGCCGTTTTCCTGCACGCTGTTCACCACGTCGGTGTAAGTGATGTTGCCGTAAGTCGCCATAAGTATTCTTTCCGCCTGTACGCTACGGTACACGTTTTAACGATAAAAGTGCCGCTATTATACTCAGGGCGCAACAGAAAACGACCGTACCTCGCACACAGGCACGGTCGCGGGGGTCATTCGGTAACGGGTTCGCAGGCCTCTGCCGGTTTCTCAAACTTTTCCAGCAGCGTTTTCTTCATCGCGTAGTCGGTCAGGGCCGGGGCCACCCGCCCCAGAATAGCAAAAATCCAGTTGGCCGCGCCGGGGATGAGCACGCGCTGCCGGTCATCCACCGCCCTGACGATGCGTGCGGCGAGGTCTTCCGGCGTCATGCGCTTATCCTCTTTGCTGTTATCGGGACTGTAGCGGCGGGCATGTTCGGTGCGTGTGGGGCCGGGGTACACCGTAAGCACATGTATCTGCGGATACTCTACCGATAGCGACCGCGCATACGACGCAAGGCCATCTTTAGTCGCAGCATACACACTTGCGCCGGGGTAGCTCACATAGCGCGACAGCGACGACACAAACACCACAGAGCCAGTCCCGGCCAGTGTGCCACGCGCCAGCAGGTGCCGCGTGAGCAGCATAGGTGCGGTAAGGTTAATGGCAATGACTTTTTGCTGGCGAGCCGGGTTCGTATCCGCAAAGTAGCCCACCTCGTTGATGCCCGCGTTATGAATCACCACATCCACCCTATCCCCGATTTCGTCGGCAGTGCGCTGTACCTCATCCGCGTCGGATAAGTCCGCAATGACGAACGACAGACGCTCCCCGATTTCAGATTGTGTCTGTGCCGCGCGGTCAACGTCCACATCCACGCCAATGACATCATGCCCGGCAGCCGCATACGCAGCAGCCAGTGCCTTCCCGATGCCGTCAGCAGCACCCGTAATCACAATTTTGCTCATTTTGCAGCACTCCGTTTCATCAGCGGGTCAAGTATCCATGCCGCGTGTTCTCCGGCCCAATGCAGCACCTTATTCGTACCGCCAATCACCGCTTTACGGGCGTCACGGTCAACAGCAGCAGCAATCTGTGCGGCCACATCCTCCGGCAGCGGGAATTTGCTCGTGTCCATATCGGCGGGGGTAATGCCGATCTTACGATGCATATCGGTGCGGGTAGCACCGGGGTGCATCACCTGTACAGTGATCTCATCGCCATGTTCAATCCGCAAATTATACGCGAAGCCATCCAGCGCGGCTTTTGTGGCGGTGTATACGGCGTAGTCCGCTGTAGGCACAGACGACACCACCGAACTGATAAACACCACACGCCCGTGGGCGGCCTTCAGGTGGGGCAGCAAGCGATGCGTAATCGCTACCGGCGCAGCAAAGTTCACATCCACCACAGCCGTGATATTGTCCGGTGTTTGCTCTGCCACACGGCCATAATAGCCGGTGCCCGCGTTATGAATCAGCCTATCCAGTGTGGTAACGCCATATGCGTCCATGTGTGCAGCAATGCGCTCGGCGGCATCAGGTTGGTCAAGGTCGGCATGGATGTAACGTTCTACCGTGAAAAAATCACTATCGAGGTCGCTGTGCGGTCGGCGGCCTACCAGCAGCAGTCGGTCGCCGCGCTGTGCATAGATCTTTGCCAGTTCCAGCCCGATGCCACCTGTAGCACCGGTAATGAGCGTGGTTATCATGGGTTATTGTTTTCCTCCTGTTCAACGGAACAGACGTTATGCCCCCGCATAACCTTACTCTGTTTAAATCAACACTATATTAACGGAATATGGGTGCAAAAACACGTCAGTGTCCGTCAGCATTCGCGTAAATAGGAGTTAACTGCGGGGTGCCATAATAAAGCATAACATTTTTTGATGGGCCTTAAGGTGCATTACTCACTGATAATTGCCCTGTAATGCCATGCCGAGACCCATTATTACCTGTTCGCTGAGGCCTGCGGGTAACTGCAAGGGATTTATCCGTGGGGAGTACGTCAAAGCCATTCCTCCACGCGCT
>JBCCQC010000430.1:0-4730 GCA_039024535.1 Chloroflexota bacterium | reverse complement strand
TGGCAATTTTCAGTTGAGTAGAATGCAGTTGAAACCCCCTGCACTGATGCCCTTAAAACCTTCAATAAACTTCTGGCGTGTGAACTGTAGCTGTGTCACAAGTGGATGTTTCATACTGCCTCCTGATTTCAATTCATATGCTAAAGCTTTGAGTGGACTCTAAGTCAAGTGTATTTATGAGGGGAATTTTCGGCAGCTATCAGAAGATGGGTAACCGTAGTGCGCAGGGCAACTTATCTGTGGATGGTGTGTATGGGGGCAGTTGGTGTTTGACGAAAAAATTGCATAACCCGGATTCGTTACCGGTAGGGGCGTAGCGCCGCTATATCCAGGGCACAGCGTGCTGTGCCCCTACCCCAGGTTATTCAATCGTCAAGTGTGCCCCCGGTGTAGATATTATTCCTCGTCCAGAATTGTGACCGGGCCAAACGCACTGAGTGGTTCTTCGATGACGCTGGCATCACCCACAGCGATGATGACAAAGTTTTCCGGCGTGATGTACTGCTGCGCCACTTCCTGCACGGTGGCGGCATCCACCAGTGCATAGCGCTGCGACGTGTTGCCGATGCGATCCAGTGGCAGGCCGTTCAGTTTGAGGCTGGCCGCACTGCCCACAAAGGAGCCGAGCGACTCAATTTGCAGGGCTTCGCTGCCGATGAGACCCTGCTTGATGGTTTCGAGTTCGTCGGCGGGGACTTCTTCCGTGCGCATGATCTCAATTTCGCGGATGGTTTCTTCTATTGCCAGCGGAGCCACCTCATTGTCAGAGGCAGCCGTAGCAAAGAAGACGCCATCATCCACGGAGAAGCGGAACCCGGAGCCGACTGTGTACGCATAGCCTTTTTCCTCGCGCACGTTGCGGGCCAGCCGCGAACTGAGGCCACCGCCGCCCAGAATTTCGTTCATCACGCGCAGGTTGTATACATTCGGGTCACGGGCGTCTGCGCTCAGGTTGCCCACAATAAAGCGGGTTTGCGGCCCCGGACGATCCACGATGTAGACCTGCACACCCGCTTCATGTACGGGCACCGGCGGGTAGGCGAACGTCTCGTCCAGTGGCTCCAACGCACCGAATGTATCTTCGGCCAGTGTGATGGCTGTTTCTGCGTCAATGTCCCCGGCAATGACCAGTACCGCATTCGCCGGGTTTAACTGTGCGGCGTAGTAGTCGGTGATGTCGTCACGGGTGATGGCTTGCAGTGTTTCTACGGTGGTCTGGTTGCCGTAGGGGTGTTCCGGGTAGAGCACGCGGTTAAATGCCCGTGCCGCCAGACTGAACGGGTCTGTGAGGGTGCCGCCCTGCAACGACGTGATGGCGCTGTTGCGTTCCAGTTCAATTTCGGCTTCTGTGAAGGCCGGGTTGAGTGCAATATCACCCAGCAGGTCAAAGCCGGTGTCTACGTCCTCGCTCAGGGTGAGCACACTCATTTCCAGCCAGTCCCGCGCACTATCCGCGCCCAGCGAGCCGCCAATCTGCTCAATTTCGAGGGCAATTTCCTGTGCGGTGCGAGCTTCCGTCCCACGATTGAGCAGGCTTGCGGTGAGGTCGCCCAGCCCGGTCAGGCCATCGGGGACGGCGGCATCGCCACCCGGCAGGTACAGCCCCGCAGAAACGATGGGCAGTTCGTCGCGCTCAATCACGACAACTTCCATGCCGTTATCTAGCGTGGTTTCGGTAAAGGCCGGGAGTTCAAAGCCGTTGATGGGCAGCGGTTCCGGGGGTGTTTGCTGTTCCTGGATGTGGGTGGCGACGAGGCTATCTTCCGGGTCTTCGGCGTCGTCAACGACTGCGGCGGGAACGGGTTCCGGGTCGCCCTCGACGGGGACGACGCGCACTTCAAAGCGGGTTTCTGGTTGCAGGTACGTCTCGATTACGTTCTGAATGTCGGCTTCGGTTACATCGCTCAGGCGGTCAATCTCGGTAAAGACAGCGGACGGATCACCGAAGTAGAAGTTTGCCGACTGTACCGCCTCTGCCAGACTGAAGGCGGTTTCGAGGCCGGTGACGCGGCTGACCTGAATCTGGTTGATGACCTTTTCCAGTTCGTCGGCGGGGATGCCCTCGTCCATGATGCGGTTGAGTTCGGCACGGTAGGCGTCTTCGATGGTTTCGAGTTCCACACCCTCACGCGGGATGAAGTACATGTAGAACAGGCCGGGGCCACGGTTCCCGGAGGTACCCGCGATGGCGGTGTTGGCGAGGCCACTGTCTACAATGTTCTGCGCGAAGCGGCTGGATGCCCCGCCACTCAGTACGTCTGAGAGCAGAATGGCGGCAGCGTAATCCGGGTGGCTGCGCTCTGGCAGGGTGTGCGCCAGGGCCAGCACCGGCACACGGGCCAGCGGGTCTTCAAAGTCGCGGATTTCCGGCGCTGTGCGCGGGGACGGCACGTATTCCGGGAGTGGCGGCGGGTCATCCTGGCGCGGGATGGGGCCGAAATACTGTTCAATCAGGGCGCGAGTCTGCTCTACGTCAATATCACCGACAACGGTCAGTGTGGCGTTGTTCGGCTTGTAGTAGTTGGCGTGGAAGTCGCGCACATCGTCCAGCGTGGCATTGTTCAGGTCGTCCACGTTGCCGATTGTCCAGCGGTTGTAGGGCGCGTAGTCGTAGGACTCGAACAGCAGGGTTTGCAACGCGGCGGCATTGGGCTGGTTCGCCACCCGGAACTGATATTCTTCGATGACGATGGCCCGCTGGTTGTTCAGATTTTCCTGACTGAGGCCGAGCGACCCCATACGGTCGGCTTCCAGCCACAGGGCCAGCGGTAGCTGGTTGGCCGGGAGTGTTTCGAAGTAGACGGTGCGTTCAATTGTTACATAGGCATTGAGGAAGCCGCCTGCACCTTCAATCAGCAGGTCACGCTCCCCGGCGGAAAGCCGCGCACTGTCTTCGAACATCATATGCTCGAACAGGTGGGCAAACCCGCTGCGGCCTTCGGGGTCATCGGCGCTGCCCACGTCGTACCAGATGTTCACGGCCACGGTGGGGGCGCTGCTATCTGGCACCAGAATGACTTCGAGGCCGTTATCCAGTTCGTAGTTGATGAATTCAAAGGGGGCGTCAGACTGTGCCTGCACCTGCGCGGAGAAAAGCGCAAGGGATAGCACAGCCAGCATAGCAAAAATACGATTCATGGTCAGATTCCGTTACGATTACTATTTGCCGTCCATCATAGGCATTTGCAGCCCCGATGACCAGTGAACGTCCCATGAAAAGCGTATTTAAAGATCGTCACAGTTGCCGGATGTTTGTACATCGCCCCGGTTGACCCAGCCCACTTCATAGCCACCGGGCAGCGCAATTAGATACCGTCCTTCCTCAGCACGCACAGCGACCCCTTCAAGGTCGGGACGTAAGCGACCGCTTGAAATCAGGTCATCCGGGGTGTTGTAGAGGGTGGATCCGCTGGCATTGCCGGTGATGCGGCAGGCATCCGCAGCTACCATCCGTGCGGAGGGGGTTCCATTTGAATCAAATTCAAGCAACATACTGGTCAGGATCGGGGTGTTGCGGGGCAGGTCATCGCGGGCAATTTTCCCGACGGCATTCGATGCAGTGGTAATCGCACTGAATGGCACTGAATTTGCCAGTATCTCGACAGAGATCAGGTCTGAGGAGTGGATGACTGTCCCGGCGGAGATGTCATGTACCGGCACGACCAGCCTTACTGTCAATTGTGGTGTTGGCGTTGAGATGAATGCGTTCGCGTAATCGCGGGTGGGGGTGGGGGTATTGTTGGCGGCATAGGCAGTGGCAGTGGCGCGGGCGTCATCCGGGGCTTCGGGGGTTTGTAGCAGATGATCGGTGATCGTCTGCTGGCGGCGGATGTCGTATTGCACCGCTTTGCCGACGACATCGGTAAGGCTGCTGTAACCCCCACGCACGGCGTAATCTACCGGCACAGACTGCAAAGCGACGGCTTCCGGTGGGATGATCTGACCCGCGAGAATTTCCTGTACGGCAATCACCTGCTCCACCAACGGCACCTCGGTGGGGTAAAAAACAAGGGGCGAGGCGAACTCGGTTTGCGCATCATAGTACGATTGGCCGTAGTAACGTGGTGTGAATGCGGTGGCGACAATCATCACGCCGAACAGCGTCAGTGCGATGGCTCCGTAGATCAGCAGCAGGCGGTTAGCTTTCATAGACAGTGTTCCCCCCGGAGATTGTGCGGACGACGCGAATATCGGCTAACGCTGCGGTGGGTGTTTGCAGCGGGTCACGCTCCAGCACGACGAAATCGGCCAGTTTGCCGGCGGCAATGCTGCCCCGGTTGTGATGGTCGCCGCTGGCAATGGCCCCGCCGACGGTGTAACTCCACAGCGCCTGCTGTACGGTGATAGCCTCGTCCGGGGCAATGGGGTTCCCGGCGTGGTCGTGGCGGTCGATGGCGGCTTTCATACCCAGCAGCGGGCTATCGTCTGGCACGACGGGTGCATCTGAACTGAGCGCAACGGTAATCCCGGCCTGCCAGATGGAGCGCACCGGGTAGCACCGCGCCAGATAGTCATCGGGGAGGTAGCGGCGAAAATTGCGCCCGAGCGCGGGTAGAAATACGGTCTGCGGTACGGCGATGGCGTTCATGCGGGCGGTACGGGCAATGTGATCGGGCGTGGGGAGGCCGAGATGCTCAATGCGGTGGCGGATCTGTGAGGGTTTGCGGCGGTAGAGTGTTTCATAGCAGCGGATAACCTGCTCTAAAGCGCGGTCGCCGATGGCGTGGGTG
>JBCCQC010000429.1:0-4738 GCA_039024535.1 Chloroflexota bacterium | reverse complement strand
TGGCGAAACAGTACTGTACCTTTCTAATCAAGCGATACGGGATATCTATGAACTCTATACAGTATCAATTAACGGAGGAATATCAATTAAGTTAGTCGAAGTGCTTTCTACTGACAGTCCCATCAGTGATTATCAGATCAGTCCAGATAACCTGAGTGCTGTCTACCGTCAGAGTACACTTGCCCCATTTTCTAATAACATTTACGCTGTAGCTATTAATGGAGGAACTAGAATCAGACTCAATGAACCTGGAAATATCGTGGATTTAGTCTGGGAGATCAGTTCTGACAGTAACACTGTCGTTTACATGGCGTACCCTGATGACAGTTTTTCCATCCTCAATCTATATAGCGTGCCGATCTCTGGCGGTGAACCAACTCGACTGAATACCCCGGCCAACACTCAGAGTAATGGTGCCGGTTCTTTCGAAATAACGCCCGATGGAAAGACCGTGATCTATCTCGAATATCTAGAACCGCTTACAGGTACCCTGCATCTGGTTCCAGTAAACGGAGGTACCGCTCAACAGATAACGTCTTTCCCGAATATTTTCTCCTTTGAAATAAGTCCCGATAGCCAGTGGTTGGTGTTCGGATTTGATAGAACACTTTACACTTATCCATTATCTGAACCTGAGGTGCTGAATTATGATGTGAATAATGATGGGCGCGTTACCCCTGCTGATGCAATCTATATCATCAATCGTCTTGACGACACTATAGACGAAACGAATGCCTTTGTAGATGTGGATAACAATGGCATCATTAATATTACCGATGCCAATCTTGTCATCAAGCAAATCGGGCAGACACTGGACTGACACCCACCTCACCGTAGGGGCGCAGGCCATGCCTCGCCCCGGCACGCCCCACCACCCTGACCGCATTCACCAATTCTCAACACATCCGCGTGCATATGCTCACCCGCACACCGCCCCGCTGTGTTACACTGCAACCATCACGCACACCCACTGCCGCAGCCCCACCGGAATCCCGCCATTTGCTGCCAGCTTTCCGCCGGAATCGGGCCACCGTCCGCCGGAACGCTGCGAATCGGGCAGTAAAAGTGTGCAATTTCGTCAAATTCGTGCAAATCGGGCACAAACGCCACTGCGCCCTGCCCCGCGTAACTGTTTCACATCAAACCGGCGGCGGCAAATGTGAAAAATAGCGCCACCGCCGCCGCTACGTCTCATCCAGCAGCGCCTGCACCTCGTCGTCGGACAGGTTTTCGATCTCGTCCAGCAGGGCGTCCGCGTCCGGGTGCGCCGCGAGTGCCGCCAGCAGGTCGGAATCCGTCACATCGGCAGATGCCGTCTGCTCCACCACCAGCATAGCGGCATCACTTACGTGCGGGTGCGTGAGCAGCGCATTTTCGATCTCGCTCAGTTCAATGCGGTGCCCGCTGATCTTCACCTGATTGTCCATGCGCCCCAGGAACTCAATGTTGCCATCGGGCAGGTAACGCGCAAGGTCGCCGGTGCGGTAAACCATCCCCCCACGGAATGGGTCGGGCAGAAAACGCTCGGCGGTGAGTTCCGGGCGGTTGTGATACCCCTGTGTAATGCCCTCGCCGCCGATGTAAAGCTCCCCGGCCACGCCCACCGGCACCGGCTGCAACTGCGCGTCCATGATGTACGTGTACATATTCGGGATGGCTTTGCCGATGAGCATTTTCTCTGGCTCCGCCGGGATTTCCCACACCGTACTCCACACCGTCCCCTCTGTGGGGCCATACTCGTTGTAGAGCGTGGCGTGTGGCAACGCAGCATAGTGCTCCGCCGGTAACGTGAGCGGGCACGCCTCCCCCGCCACCATGATGGTGTTCAGTGTGGCAAGCTGCCCCGCCTGCGCAAACTCCAGCAAAATCTGGTAGAGCGACGGCAGCAGCAAGATATGCGTCACGCCATACTGCTCAATGAGTGCGGCAATCTGCATCACATCGCGCTCCGCGTAGTGCGGCGGCAGGCACAGCGTCCCGCCCTGGCACAGTGACCAGAATATGCCCGTAATGGAGCTGTCGAACGCAAACGACGACAGCAGCAAGAACCGCTCTGCCGCGTGCGGATAGACTGTAAACCGCGCCGTGGTCGAATGCACCAGATTACGATGCGTAACACGCACGCCCTTTGGTTTGCCGGTAGAGCCGCTGGTATAAATCATATACGCGAGGTCATCCGGGGTTACGGTCACATCCGGGGGCGTGGCGGGCATCTCCGCGAACAGCGCAACGTCGTCCAGTGGCACACACGGCATATTATGTGCTCCTACCGCGTCCAGCAGATGCGTTTGCGTCAGCAGCAGCGGCATGGCGGCATCCTGCAACAGAAACGCAATGCGCTCCTGCGGGTAGGCCGGGTCTACCGGGACGTAAGCACACCCTGCCTTCAGTATCCCGACAATGCCAACCACCATTTCCAGCGACCGCTCCACGCACAGCCCCACGAACGTCCCCGGCTGCACCCCGTTTCGCAGCAGATACTGCGCCACGCGGTTTGCACGCGCATCCAGTTCGCCATAGGTCAGCACCCCGTCGCCGTAGCGCACGGCTACCGCCTCTGCCGGATGGCTGGCGATAAGATCATGAGCAAATGTTTCCACCGGGAAGGGTGCCTGCGTCTGTGTCCACTGGTTCAGCAGCATATCGCGCTCTGCTGCGGGGAGCATGTTAAACGCGGTGATATTCTGCGCCGGGTCAGCGGCGATGCTGTGCAAAAACGTCTCGAAGTGATCCAGCAGACGGTGTGCCGTTTCGTCATAGAACAGGTCAGTGTCATATTCGAGGCTCAGCGTGATCCTGTCGCCAGCCAGTTTCGTAAACAGCGTCAGATCAAACTTCGAAATCCCGGCGTCTACTGTGATCGGCTCCAGTGTCAACTTACCCAGCGTCGGCTGGTGTCCGTCGCCGTCCTGATACACAAACATCGTCTGGAAAATCGGGCTGTAGCTGGGGTCACGCGGCGGGTTGAGGTCGCTCACAATCTGCTCAAATGGCACAGACTGGTTCGCCAGTGCCTGTATACTCTGCCCTCGCATAGATGCCAGCAAATCAGAGAAGGTCTGCCCCTGCGAGAAATCTGCACGAAACACAATCGTGTTCAGAAAAAAGCCGATAAGCTGCTCGGTTTGCTGCTGGTCGCGGTTGGTAGCCGGGGTGCCCACCAGAATATCAGTTTGCTGTGTCTGGCGATACAGAAACGCCTCGAACGCCGCCAGCATCGTGACGAACAGCGTGGTACTGGCGTCTTTCGCTATCTGCTGGAGCGCCGCACTCAGTTCCGACGCGAGGTCGCGCTGAATATATGCGCCGGTATGCTGCTGCACACGTGGGCGCGGGTGATCGGTGGGCAGTTGCAGCAGCGGGAAGTCCCCCGCCAGCCGTTCTCGCCAGTAATCCATCTGCGCCGCATATTGCCCATCGGCAAACTGCTGGCGCTGCCACCACGCGAAGTCGGCATATTGCACCGCTAGCGGCGGCAGCTCTACGGGCTTGCCACTACTGTGAGCCGTATACGCTGCTGAGAGTTCGCGCCACAACAACCCCATCGACCACTCATCACTGATAATATGGTGCATAACAATGACCAGCACACAGCCGCCCGCTTCAGATTGCAGCAGCGTCGCCCGCATTAACGGCCCCTCCGCCAGATCAAACGGCTGGCTGGCAAGGTCACGGATGTAACCGTGAGGGCGATCACCAATGAACTCGCCCACCTCCAGACGAAACTCGAAAGCGTCAGGTTCCTCCACCCGCTGCACCAGATTACCATCTCCCAGTGCAAACACCGTGCGCAATATCTCATGCCGCGCGATCAACGTGTGAAATGCGGCTGCAAGTGCATCCGTATCGACATCGCCATCAATGCGCACTGCCGTCGTCATGTGATAGGACGTATCCTGCGGGTTTAGCTGCTGCAAATACCACAACCGCTCCTGCCCGAACGACGCCAGCACCGGAGCCTCTGGCGGGCGTGGGGTGATAGCCGGTTTTGCCGGGGCCACACTGGACGTTTTCACCTTTGCGCGGCGGCGCTTTTCCAGCAGGGCGCGTTTCGCGTCGGAGAGCTTCTTCTCGCGGTCGTCGGACATACTCAGTCCCCTTCTTCCAGCAGCCGCTGTACTTCTTCGTCGCTCAGCGCCTCAATTTCGGCCAGCAGCACATCATCCACAGCGTCAGCCTGCTCCGCAATCGTCGGGTTCGCAAAGAACTGATCCAGCGGGAAGTCAATCTCAAACGCCTCGTTAATCCGCGACACAATGCGAATGGCCGGGAGCGAATGCCCACCCAGTTCGAAGAAGTTATCATGCACGCCGATGCGCTCCATGTGCATCACGCTCTGCCAGATGTCCGCCAGCGCCTCCTGTACCTCATCTTCCGGCGGGGCATAGGCCGCGCTCACCTGTGCCTGACGGTCGGCGTCTATGGCCGGGAGTGCTTTGCGGTCAACCTTGCCACTACGTCCGAGTGGCATCGCATCCAGTTCCACAAAATGCGACGGCACCATGAACGGCGGCAGGGTAGCGCTAAGCGCCTCGCGCAGTTCCGCTGCCGTGACCGGCTGTGCCGTGGTGTAGTATGCCACCAGACGCTGCTGGTCGCCTTCTGTGGCAGTATCGGTATAGCCAATTTCGCGCAGCATCTGCTGGATGTGGGGTTCGTCAAGATCGTCGTCCAGTTCATGCATCGCCTCTGCGCGGGTTTTGTGCCCCATGCGCACGTCCCAGCTATAGGGCAGCGC
>JBCCQC010000428.1:0-4752 GCA_039024535.1 Chloroflexota bacterium | reverse complement strand
CCCACGCGCAGACGATTACTGTGACCGACCCCAACTGCACCCGCGACGGCCTGAACACCGCCATACAGAACGCGCCGGACGGCAGCACCATCACATTTTCATGCGGTGGCAATGCAGTGATTGAATTCGCCAGCGAAATCAACATCGAGAAAACACTGACTATCATCGGTAACAATACAATCATCCTTGATGGTATAGAGGGCGATGGCATTGATACTCTCTTTTTCAGCGTCGTAGCGGGGGGCGACTTGACACTGACGGGCTTGACATTACAGAATGGATCGACTGTACTGAGTGGCGGTGCAGTCGTCAATGTAGGCGGCACCCTGACCGTAAATGACAGTAGCTTCTTCGGTAATCGTGCTACTGAGTTCGGTGGTGCATTGTTTACGACGAATGGCACACTCACTGTAAGAGACAGCCGCTTCAGTAACAATGTTGCGACTTTGAGCGGCGGCGCCATAAACGCAAGGGATCTCACTGTAGAAAACAGTATCTTTGTGAACAATAGTAGCACAACTCAAAATGGGGGTGCCATCGCTGGTTCTCTACTAACGTCGAGAAATAACGTATTCTCCAGCAACACTGCCGCAGGGCAGGGAGGTGCTGTCGTTATCGATACAGGAATCGTTACGATTACAAACAATCGCTTTCTGGATAATAATGCCCCGGTAGGGGGTGGTATCTCAGGTGCCAACGGCAGTACTGGTGTGATCAACAACAACTGTTTTATCGGTAATGGTGTGGGAGTCAATGACAATAACAGCACGCTGGACGATGTTAACCTGAACTGGTGGGGGACGTTTGATGGCCCATCCGGGGTTGGGCCTGGCAATGGTGATGCTATCGTGGGAATCACGGATCCCACCATATACAACAATTTCCTCCGCTTTCCCGGTTTTGAAGAGTTTGAATGCCCTGCGGTTATACCGGATCTATACGACGCGGTAGTTGATGAAACACTGTCGGTCGATGCCGTAACAGGTGTCGTTTCCAATGATCTTGGTGTGCAGCGCACAACAGTTGAACTCGAGACCCCACCGGACTTCGGAACACTTGATCTGCGCCCGGACGGATCGTTTGACTACACCGCTCAACTCGGTGACGCTGTTGATGGCTTCCGTTATAGCGTACTGGAAACAGATGGCGCACGCCTGACAGGTCTGGTGTGCATCACACGCTCCAACCTGCAAATTGTGGCACCTCCACAGCAAAATGCAACTGTGGGAACGCCGATAGTTGTATCACCGCCGGTGCAGGTCACAGAAAGCGGCAACCCCAACTCAACAACCGTTGTGCGTGTTGATCTGACGGCCAGTCTGGGCACCCTGTCTGTTACGGGAGGGAATCAGGGTACGGCGGGTATCCCACCGAGTGAGGAATGCCGCAATCTGCTGAACAACCTGCGCACGGCCAGCGTCCCGGATGCGCCGTCTGTGTTGCAGGCTCCCGGCGGGATTGAGTTGATGCAGTTCGGCAGCACGGGGAGCGCCCGGTTCACGCCCTATTTTCAGGGCACGAACGTCATGGTGCAGGGTAACGGTACCCGCAACCTCACACTGGAAGGCCCCATCAACGATGTAAATCAGGTGCTTACGACGCTAACCTACACCCCGCAGGCCGTCGGCGTGGATAACGTGAGCGTGATCGCCACGGATGGCGGGGGCGGCCTCGCCGTGGGCCAGATCGTGATCGTCATCGGCGGTGGGGGTAGCGGCACAGTGATGACAGGCACCAATGACAACGACGCAGCGGGGCCGGTTCCACCCACCGTCCCGGAAATCGTGGTGCCGCTCGGCCCGTCTACCCTGTTTGAAATCAGCCAGCTACCCAACACGGTGATTCGCGGCAGTTCCACCACCGCCACTGTCACCGACGGTGATGTGTGGGTGCGTGTGGTGGCGGCCAACGGCACGCTCACTGTGAACCCGGAGGCTATTGGCGATCCGTTTTTGCTGGGGCAGAACATTTTCAACGGCGCAGATGTCTACGGACTCACGTTCAGCGGCGGGGTCGTCTCGGATTTCACCGCGCCAATTGTTGTTTGCCTGCGGGGGCGGGGCGTGTTCTACTTCCGCGATGCGCTCGCAATGCCGCGCCGCACGGTGCAGCTACTCTCGCAGTTTGACGGCGTGTTCACCTGCGCGACCATCCCCAACGCGGGCACCATCGTGTTAATCGCTAACAGCACCGACGCACTCGGCAGCGAGGGGACAATTTTCGTGCCTGAACCGGAAGCAGCAGCATCGGCGCTGCTGCCAGACGGGTGCATGGTTACGACGGACGCTATTATCAACCTGCGCGAAGGCCCCGGCATGGACAACGAGATCATCCGGCGCATCCCATTTGACGTGACCCTGACGGCATTTGAGCGGAGCGGGGCGTGGTACTACGTGGACTATCTCGGTCTGCGCGGATGGATGAGTGAGAGTTATGTCTCGCCAAACAGCATGTGCTAGCTCAACGCGGGTCACTTCACAGTGGCAGTGGGTGTCCCGCGCATGGTTACGATACCAGCAGGCGCCGTACCACAGCCTTATCAGGTAGGAGGCCCGATGTGCTCGGCAGTATACGACAGCCCCGGCAGCACTACTTGACGCAACTTGAACCTGTTGTTGTATTCAATAGGTGGCCCGACCACCTGAAAGGTCAAAGATCACACCGGTTGTAAAGGACGCTTCATCAGAAACAATCCAGCATGAAAGTGCCGCAACTTCTTCAACTGTACCCAGACGCCCCATCGGAATTTTGCTTTTCATGTATTCGAGTTGTGATTCTGCTGTTTGCAGGTTCATTGGTGTGGCAATGACAGCGGGGGCTAATCCATTCACCGTGATTTTCGTACTGGCACATTCTCTAGCAATGCCTTTAACCAACCCGATCACTCCTGCTTTTGATGTAGAATAGCCTGCCATACCGGGGTTGCCCTCTTTGCCTGCAATGGAAGCAATAAGCAGTATGCGCCCATAGCCACGGGGTTGCATAGCCTGCACAGCATACTTTGTGATAATGAACGACCCGACAAGATTAACATCAATGACCTGACGGAATACATTCAGGTCATAGTCCACAATGTTGGTAGCCGTTTGCCCCACGATGCCAGCACTATTCACAACAATGTCAAGCTGACCAAATTCACCGGTCGCCCACTGCATCAGGCCCTGTACCTGTTCTTCTGAGGTGATGTCTACCTGCTTGGTTTCCACGCGCCCCGATACATCCCCAACCGATTTTTTCGCCTCTACAAGCGCTTCATTATTCATGTCAACCAGAACAACGGTGCCACCTTCTCGTGCGATGCGTGCTCCTACACCCATGCCAATACCACTACCGCCGCCAGTTACCACGGCAACCTGTCCCTCAAATCGATTATTCAATGTCATCTCATTTACCAATCTGTTACAGAGTTATCGGCTAAATGAGCAATGGGGGCATCCCATGTGCCCGCAAAAATTTTATCTGCAAGCTGTTCATCATCCAGTTCAATGCCCAGGCCGGGTTCGGTAGGGAGCGTCATATAGCCATCTTCAATAATAAATGGCTCTTTCAGGTAGCCTTCACCCAGCGTGAAATGTTCCTGAGCCAGAAAATTAGGAATACAGGCATCCAGTTGAATACATGATGCAAGGGCAATTGGCCCGAGCGGGCAATGTGGGGCTATCGCCGCATAGTTGCATTCTGCCATTGCTGCGATTTTCTTGCCTTCCATAATGCCACCACAATGTGAAATATCGGGTTGAAGCACGACAGCCGCCTGTTTTTGCAGTACCTCACGGAATGCCCATTTTGTAAAGAGGCGCTCTCCAGTTGCAATAGGTATGGACGTGCTGCGGGCAACGGTTGCGAGGGCATCGACATTTTCTGGCAAAACAGGTTCTTCGATAAAAAGTGGCTGGTATGGCTCCAGTGCCTGTGCCAGACGTACAGACATTGCCGGACTGCATCGTCCATGAAAATCGATTGCGAGATCGGTGTCTTTGCCAACTGCATCGCGCATAGTGGCAAATGCCTCAATGATTTCGTCGGTGCGTCCGGGTGTATCTATGATGTTGACTGTACCGGGCAGCCCCATCTTAAAAACAGTAAACCCCTGATCGATACCAACTTTTGCCTGCTCAATATAACTGCCATAACTTTCGCCACTCAGCCAGCCGTACATGCGAATTTTGTCCCGTACTGCACCACCAAGCAGTTGATAAACGGGAACCCCCAACCATTTGCCGAGAATATCCCATAATGCTTGTTCTATGCCGGAAAGAGCACTTGTGAGGATAGGCCCACCCCTGTAAAACTGCCCACGGAATATTGTTTGCCAGTGGTCTTCAATACGACGTGGATCTTTGCCAATTAAGTAGCGCCCCATTTCATGAACAGCCGTTTCCACCGTTTGTGCACGCCCTTCAATAACCGGTTCACCCAGCCCGACGATGCCTTCATCTGTATGAACTTTTAAAAATAACCAGCGGGGCTTAACGTGAATGGTTTCCAGTTTTGTAATTTTCATCGTGGATCTCTACTTTTTAGTTTAACCTGAGTTGCATTTGAGAAAAGAGGATACCCGCCGCAAAAAGCGGTAAGCCCAGGGGGTCGAATCAAGATCAAGGGGTATCCAATGGATATGGACAGTGTAGTGGAGTTATTTGCGGATGTCGATGATTTCTGGCCGACCGTTCGTGAGGAATGGTATCGTTATCTAATAGCAAACGGGACAAAGAAGCGCATCCGAAGCAGTAAGTTGTGTGAGAGTGAGAT
>JBCCQC010000427.1:0-4806 GCA_039024535.1 Chloroflexota bacterium | reverse complement strand
AGTTCCACACGTACCCGCATGAGAATCTGCCCCAGATGATTTTCCCCGGAGAGTACATTCTTGTTCTTGTCCCACGTCATCCCGAAGAATTTATCACTCCACGAGTTGCCCTCGATGAGTTCGGCATCCCCGGTGGCGAGTAATTTGTTGCGCAGGTCGGCATGGGCCGTGAACTTCTGCCGCACAAGGTCTTCCATCAGTTGCAGGTTGATCTCAAACCAGTTGTCCGGGCGTGCAAGGCGGCGTCCGGCAGCTTTTGCCGCACCGGGATGCGCCAGTTCCGCAATTTTGCGGCGCACGGCTTCATTGTCGGTTTTCGCAGCCTGGTAAGCGTGCTCCACGGTGGGGTAAGTCATCCCGTCCATTTCAATGGGCGACGGATAAAAGTTCGACAGAAACTCATAGTCGTCGCGGAAGCGGGCGATTTTCATGGTCATGGCGGGCGTCTCCTCTATGTTCATGTCGGGCATGGCGTGCCATGCCCCTACCGGGATACACGATGGTAGCGTACCACACCCCTACACGTGATGTTTGTGAATGGCCCTATGATAGCACAGAATTTCTAATTGCGGATGGCAGAACTGCGCTATACTCTGCGGATATTCTGACACTGAGACTTCATCTGCATGAACACAACTTCATTTGAAACCCGCGCGTACATGGCACTGGGCGCAGGGATTATCGCTGCGTCGTTTGCGACCACGGCTATTCGGCTCACGCAGAACGCCGGCATGGATTCTATGTCGCTTGTCACGTTCCGGCTGACGCTGATTACCCTGTTGATGGCCCCGTTCGCGCTGCGCAATGGCCGTACAGAATGGGCTGCACTGGAACGGCGCGACTGGCTGCTGGCGATCGTAGCCGGAGTGCTGCTGGCGATGCATTTTATCGCGTTTATCTCGTCGCTGGAGTACACCAGTGTTATCAACAACCAGACGCTTAACGGCACGTCCCCACTGTTTGCGGCGGCAGCGGGGTGGCTCATCTTCCGGGAGCGTTTGAACCGGCGGATTCTGTTCGGAATTGCGCTGGCGTTTGCGGGGTCGCTGCTGATTAACTTCAGCACACAGGGCGGCAACCCACCCACGCGGGAGGCTCCGCTGCTGGGGAACAGCCTTGCGACTGCCGGGGCCGCGTTTTTTGCGCTGTATCTGGTGCTGGGGCGCAATGTGCGCGGCAAAATGAACTGGCTGCCCTATAGCTGGATGGTGTTCGGGCTGGCGGCACTGACGATGTGGATCCTCAACCCGATTTTGCAAATTCAGATGTTCGGCTACTCCCGGGAGGCGTATCTGTGGGCGATAGCCGTAACGCTGCTGGCACAACTCATCACGCACTCGTCGTTTAACTTTGCCGTCGGGCAAATTTCACCGACGCTGGTGAGCATGGCAACAATGGTGATTCCCATCGGGGCAACGACGGTGGCGCTGTTCGTGCTGGATGAGGTGCCGGGGGTGCCGTCCATCATCGGGGCGCTGATTATTCTGGTGGGCGTGGGGCTGGCGAACCTGCGGCCTGCCAGAGATTAGTGGGCAGCGCGGATGCGGCGCAGCAGCATGGCGACAATGCCGACGGTTCGCTCCTGATAGCTGATGTGGCGCTTTTCGTAGTACGCATCGGGATCCATGTAGCTGTTTTTGCCGGTGTGCGTCATCCCCGGCATCCCGATAGCCTGAATGCGCCCGCTGCGGCGTGCCCGGTTCCATGAACTGCTGGCAAACACGCGCCAGCGCCCAGCGAAAAAATACACACCCAGATCCTGCACCTTATCCCGCGTACCATAGATATGTACCATGCGCTCAATGTGATCAAGGCCGGGGGCGGCACTCATCACGCCGCCCAGCGAGATGACACTGACGCGGGTTTTCATCTCTGCGCTGACGAATGGGGCCGCCCCCACAGAAATCTGCCCGCCGCCGCTGTAGCCGATAAACGTGATCGGTACATTGCTCCCCGGCAGGTAGCCATAGCGCAGCAGGTGCCCGCAGATGAACGATGCCATGCTCTGGTTATAGATGGGCGCGTAGCGGTTATCTGCGGAGACGGCGACCTGAAACAGATTGCGGATGTTGATGAGGAATGCAACCGGTGAAATGTGCTTCGTGTTCATCTGGATTTTGTAAAGCCGCCGCCACAGCCATGCAAATACACGCTGCCCGGTGAGTGACTGGTTGTTGACCGAATAGGGGAAGATGTCGTCGATTACGACGGTGTCTTCTGGCAGTGCTGCACGCAGCCGTTCTATGAATTCGGGTTCTGGCGGTAGCAAGTTGTGGGGGTCTGCGCCGCTGATGCCAGTGAGGTAGACCACAAAGTGTTCTGCCGTGGATGGCTCAAAATCCTCCGGTCGTGGGATTACATCCGGCGGGTCGCCAAACCACCCGGCATACCAGCTTAACGATTCCAGCGGTGCCATGAACGCCATGATGATAAGCCACAACACTGCAATTTCAATCAGCACCAGCAATTCCACGCGCGTTACTCCTTCGGTAGACGTGGCAAGAGCGTACGGTAGTTTTCCACGATGGGGGTTCCAGCTACAGTGGCTTTCATCTGGCTGATGCGGGCCACTACCGGACGCCCGATGGTGCGGCGCAGTGCCTCAACAAAGATCACGGTGAAAACGATGGCCGCCAGCGCGTTTACCAGCGGGATTTCGAACACGGCACGCAGGCCCAGCCATACCAGAATGACCATATAGATTTGCAAAAAGCGCACAATGGGCATACCGAGATAGGGCATGAACCCCAGAAAACCAAACAGCAGCGGGGTATGCGCCAGCCCGATCATAATCACGATCTGGCGAAAAGGTTGCTGCAAGTCGTAGCGGAGTTCGACCACTACCCATAGTGTGAAGCCATAGGCCAGCACACTGAGCAGATAGAGTGTGGTGTTCATCAGCAGGCTGAGGCTGAAGCGCCGCCAGCGCACACGATTTGCGAACAGGATAATACTCTGCCCGACGGTTTCTGATAGCAGCGCGAAGAACAGGATTTGCAGTGCAATCGGCAGGATGTTGGGTGCGTCGAACAGGGCCATGATCGTTTCCTGATCTCGGCTGAACATGACGGTGATGACATCGAAAAAGGTGACGGGTGTGCTGGATAGTTCCATTATTGGTGTGTGCTGCCCTGCCAGCAAATACAAGTGCCTGCATTATAGTCCGTCTGTGCCGGTGAACAAGCATTACCCGCCGTTTGCCCTGCGGCGGGAAAATTTCGCGGCAAATAACGGATTTCAGGATATAATGATGGGGACTTTCTGAAAAATTATGAGTTTTAGCCGGGGGGCTGGCTGATGACGAAGGCTGTAACTGACCTGTTCTGGCAACTGGAGACCGGGCAAGAATCCACGCAGGAAGATGCTATAGAAGCCATTGCCACCCTGTCCTATCAACTGCACGCCCACAGCAGCAACCTCATCAAACAGCTTAAACACGGCAGCCCACACATCCGGCGGCTGGCGGCGCACACCCTCGGCATTATTCTGTGCCGCGAAGCTGTAGACCCCTTGATTCAACGTGCTATCCACGACTACGACGACGATGTACGTCTGGAAGCGTTCCATGCACTGGGCCGCATCCGTGACCGCCGCGCTGTAGATCCACTTTCCCGGCTGCTGCTGCGCCGCAACACCCCATCGGAAAACCTGCGGGCTGCCATTATTGCCGCGCTGGGTGCCATTGGCGACGAACGCGCGATGGTGCCGCTGCTGGTTCAGCTTAACACGAGCAACGAACGGCTGCGACGGATCACCATGCAGGCGATAGAGCGGCTGCTGGGCGAAAAAGCGGCGCTGGCCCTGTGGCGTGAGCTGGAAACAGAAGCCACGCCACGCAGCCGGGTGTGGGAGTTTTTGCTGGGGATGCCCACCGAGCCGTCTGCTGCGATGGTGGACTGGATACGGCGGGAAGACGACGAGGGCATGTTCGAGGATGTGACGTTTTTTGCAGATATGGCTGCTCACTCCCGGACGACTTCACTGCTGGCCGGTTTATTCCCGGAGGTGCCAACCGATGCCCGCATTATGGTGTTGCAGATGATTGCCGAGATGAGCGATGCGAGCGCCGTAGGGCCGGTGGCGCACCTGCTGTACGACCCCACGACTGCTGTTCGGGTGCAGGCACTGCACACCCTGGCTTGCATTGGCGACCCCGCCGCCGTGCCACACATCGTGGCGATGCTGGAGGAAGAACGCTGGGATGCTGTTGTGATGGAAGCTGTGATTGCGCTGGCCCACCTGCGCGACCGCCGCGCTGTGGATATGCTGTACCGGGTGCAGCAGTGGTACGAACGCAGCGGCAATGACGACCTGCGCTTTGCCATCTGGCTGACGATTGAGCGGTTGTGTAGCGATGAGGACGATTTTTCCGTCTAGCTTTCAAGCCGCGTTTTACCTCAATTGCATTCATAACGCCTGATTACAGCCACGTTAACAGTTGTCAGACATGTGTCAGAGTATCTTTATACCCCGCCTTTCAAACCGTAAATAAATTTACGAAATTTTGCTTCCTGTATAGGATTGCGCGTGAAGTAAAGGGCGTGCCCCTATGCTTTCTTACGAGAAAGTTTATGGGTGCAGCAGTTTACCTCACTCATTTTGCATCGCTTATTCCAGTGGAATTAACAGGAAAACAGAGAGAACAATGTTCAACTCTAAACCCATCCGTTTGCTCAAGATACTCATCATGTGGGGTGCTGTTGTGGCTGGCAGTATGACCACTTTTAGCGGCCAGCCCACGGCCCATGCACAGGGCCTGTGCCCCGGTACAGACTATCAGTTCTTCGAAGAAGATGGCCTCGTGGT
>JBCCQC010000426.1:0-4807 GCA_039024535.1 Chloroflexota bacterium | reverse complement strand
ACCGTTAAGCCGCTGATGACACTGGAAAGCACCGGCATGGACGACCCCGGCAACCGCCCGGAGGATGCCATGACGCCCGATCCAGTATGGATGGAAAAGCCAGCGTAAACTCCACTGGCGTATCTGCACGCGGCGGTTAGAATGCTCCCGTTGATTGTTGCACTCATCAGGAGAAAGCCGCGTGACAGAACAAACCCTACCTTCCCCGCTGGTTGCTTTCGCGCCCATAGCAGGGGTTTACACTGTGCCAATTCGCGTTTTTGGCGATGACCGGGGCAGCTTTGCAGAGACATTCCGCCGGGAGTGGTTCCCGTTTGTTGACTGGACAGAAATGCAGACGAACCGCTCTATCAGCAAAGCCGGGGTACTGCGCGGCCTGCACTATCACCTCAATCAGGTGGATTACTGGTTCTTGATGTCTGGCAAAATCCGTGTGGGACTTGCCGACCTGCGCTCGTCATCACCTACGTACAAAGCCGGTGCGACAGTTGAAATGGACGCCAGCAGTGCAGAGCCTTTCGGGTTATTTATCCCGGTAGGGGTGGCACATGGCTTTGTCTCTCTATCCGATATTGTGCTGACATACACCGTGAACCAGTATTATGGAGATGGCCGTGATGAACGCGGTGTGGCATGGAATGACCCGGCATTGGGGGTTGGCTGGGATGTAGAATCTCCCATACTGTCCGGTCGAGATCAGAAAAACCGACTTCTACAGCACATCCCGGCAGATGAACTACCACCAGCCTGAAGTCGCATGGATGGGGAGCCACACCCCCCAATTCTACGCCCGTTAATGGTGGGTATAATATTGCGCTATGGTGGCGGAGATCACGCCCCCCAGCCAGTTCTCTGCTTTGAGGTAGATTTCGTCGCCGTAGTCGCGGGCTTCTACACATAGTGTGGCGAACCACTCTCGGTCTTCCGCATATAACGCCAGTGCCAGCCAGTCACTTTCAGAACGAATCTGCGCAGTGTCGCCATTGCACAGAGCATATGCTCGCTGTTCCAGCATGTGTTTTACCCGGCGGTAGCTGTCCGAGTCCGGGATCGTTTCGCCGCGCTTGACGCGCGTCATGATCTGCCACACAAGCGAGTCAAATTCTTTTTGAAACTGCATACGCTGGTAAAGTGTACTTTTATCCATGATTGCTCCCATGCTCCCATGTAATTGACCTGTTGACCGATTACAAATATACAGTAACAAACACGTTTCAAACAGACGAGCAGGATAAAAAAGTTATATACAGGTTAAGACGACAATATATCCATCCATATCACAAGGCCCTTCCACGTGCCATAAGGGGCGTAGAAAGCCTCAATCTCCTGATCTGTTGCTTTCTGGCCGTTGTTATGCAATGTTGCATAGGCTTCTCTCGCAACAGAATCCAGCGCCAGCCACTGATGGTACCCCAGCAAGCGCATCATCGACCCGGCAGCATACGCCCCGAAGCCATGCAGGTTCATTATCTCGCGGTAGAGGTCTTCCGCTGGTAGTGGACTGCCATACCACGATTCAACATTAAGCTGTCCGTCGGTAATAGCGACTGCAAGCTGATGCAGGCTCTTCATCCGGTATCCAGCCCGTATGTGCGCATTGACATGATCGGGACGCAGGGCAGCAATTTGCTGTGGTGCGGGGAACGCATGGGTGCCATCTGCAGCAGGGTCGCCATAGTCACACAGACGGCGCACCATATTAATTGTGTTCGTCCACGATACATTCGTCGTCAGCAGGGTTTTTACCATATTTTCCCAGATGGTCGGGGCCATCAGCAGCCGTCCTGCACCAGATTGCTCTACGTGGCACAGCCGGGGGATGTCGCGTGTCAGATCGTAAAAGGCAGTGAGGTCAGTCTGTATGCCCATCATACACTGGACGGCATCAGTGATCTCTGCCTGCTCGTTTTCACTCAGGTCAGCATCCGTCTTGATCTGTACCCCCTCCGATATTGCCAGCGGGAAAACTTGCCCATTTGCCGTGCGATAGGTGTAATGCAGAGTACCGTCTGCATACCGAAACGGCGCAAGCTGGTACCAGCCGTGGCTTTCCACAGTTGCAGGAAAGCTAAAACTGGCTGGTGTGGGCAGGTGAATGATGGTCATAATCGGTTTCCGATCTGTAGAAAATCATCAATATTGGGCTGAATAGATGGTGTCATATGAAATTTGCCGTACAATATGGCAGTTAATCTGAAATGATACCGGTAGTGGAGAATAATATGGTCGCCTCCCAGAGACTGAAAGAGGCATACGATCTGATCAAAAACGGTGAACGAGAATCGGCGCAGGAAGCCCTGCTGCAATACATTGAGACCAATGCCGATGACCCGGATGCATGGTGGCTGCTGGCGAATGTGGTCGATGACCGCGAAATGCGCCTGAAAAGCCTGAAGCGTGTGCTGAAGCTGGACGCAGATTATCCACAAGCACGGCGGGCGCTGGCCCGGATGTATACAGATCAAGCTATTGTACGTAACCCGGTTGAACTCCTTGATGATAACCCCCTGATTGCAACGCCTGCGCTGGATCGTGCCTACACTCAAATCAAAACCGGAGATAACAAAGCAGCACAGGAAACCCTCACAACGTACCTTGACGCCACGCCTGATGACCCGGACGGGTGGTGGTTGCTGGCAAATGCTGTTGACGACACCGACCTGCGCATCAAAAGCCTGAAGCGTGTCCTCAAGCTCAACCCTGAGTATTTGCAGGCGCGGCGGGCGCTCGCAAGGCTGTATGCCGACCTTGCAGTACGCAACCAGCCAGTAGAGCAGGCAAGACACAGTTACCCGCTGGAGCTGCGTTTTAAAATTATCGCACTGGCCCCGCAAATTATCATCAAAGATGCCACCGATACGCAGATTCTGTACGTACGTCAGAAGATCTGGAATTTGCAGGAGGACGTGCGAATTTACCGTGATGAAAGTAAAACTGAAGAGCTATTCCGCATTACGGCCAATAAGCACATTGACATGGGATTGCGCTATCACTTTACTGACAGCCCGAGTGGACAACGACTGGGGGCCATCAAACAGAATGGTAAAAAGACTGTGTGGCGGGCACGTTATGACATCGAAGATGCGCTGGATAGGCCACAGCACCAACTGACTGAAGACAACCCGCTGGTGAAGTTAACCGATGCTGTCCTTGGCGAGATCCCCATCCTTGGCTTTTTCACTGGCTATCTGCTGCACCCGGCATTCACACTGATGGCAGACGAAGGAAAACCGGTCATGCGTCTCATCAAAGAGCCCGCCTACTATGAAAGCAGGTATCGCATTGAACTGCTTGAACCCGGTATTACAGCGGAGGAAGAAAAACGCCTGTTGCTGGGCATCATGATGATGATCCAGCTTACACGCTCACGTGGCTAGCCGCCGAGTTCATGCTGAATGACTTCAATCAGCCAGTTCAGGGCAGCGTCGGCGCTCTGCTGTTTGACCTCAATTCGGCTCCCCTGCCACAGGTGGCGCTGAACCCTGACGGTGCCATCTGGCAGCGCGAGGCCAATATAGGTTAGCCCCACGGGCTTCTCTGCTGTGCCACCACCCGGCCCGGCAATGCCCGTCACACTGATGGCATAATCGGCATTGAACAGGTTCTTCACCCCTGTTGCCATTTCTTCGGCGACCGGTTCACTGACCGCACCATAGGCGATCAACGTCCCATGACGGACATTGAGAATATTCTGTTTGGCAGCGTTAGAATAGGAAACTACGCCACCCAGCATGTAAGCGGAACTGCCAGCAATATCGATAACGCGGCTGGCAATCAGGCCGCCAGTGCAGGACTCTGCGCAGGCAAGGCTGACACTGGTTTCACTGAGCAGGATGTTCAACCGGGCTTCCGGTGTTTGCTCGCTCAAATTTCCCCCTGAATTCAATCTGGTTGCATTATCTCAAGACTCTACCGGAAATTATGTCCAATCCTGTGCGATTTCGCCAGTTTGCCGTTATAATGCGCATTCCTGTAAATGTTGAAAGGCCCCGGAGTACTCATTTTGGGTCTGCTAGAACACTGGGCGTGGATTCCAATGGTTGCCTGTGTCGCCATTTTTTGTCTATGGCTGACGGGCTGTACCCTTGCGTCTCAGACATCCGGCAGCAGTAGCCCACAACCATCGCCCCCACCTCGGGTGATGCCGCCAGTCACCATAACGGTTCTTGCCGATGTGACCGATACCCCCCCACCCACACGGCAGTCAATTGTCGAACCGCCACAACAGGCTATACCCCTGCCCGACCCAACACCGATACGCCACATCGTCCGTGAAGATGACACCCTGCTGGAAATTGCAATTAACTATGGCATCGCGCTGGAGGATCTACTGCTGGTTAACCCTGCTGTTGATCCACGGTCGTTGCAGATTGGCGAGGAACTGACAATTCCTGCGGCTGACGTTGATACTACCGCAGAGAACCCTGTCGAGGTTTTACTACCGGTATCACCGGCAACCTGCTACCCCACAACAACCGACAGTGTACTGTGTATGGGTTACGTCAGTAATGACACACCCGACCCGGTAGAACAGGTGCGTGTGTCGGTAGCTATTTTCGGTCACAATGACAGCCAAATTCGCACCACAACATCAGTTATCCAGCAATCTTACATCGAACCGGGGGGAATTGCGCCCTACCGTGCGCTGTTCGATGGGGTGCAGGACGCGCAGGTGAAGTCTGTCACGGTTCAACTGGTATCAGCAGCGGCGGCCCGTGATGTGTTCTCCAGCTTTGCAGAGCTTTCGGTTGAAAATGCCCTGCTGGTGCCAGTGGAGCGGCGCTATACCTTTACCGCAACGCTGATT
>JBCCQC010000425.1:0-4814 GCA_039024535.1 Chloroflexota bacterium | reverse complement strand
GCGGATGGCGACCATTTGCGGTTGGGCCAGCTTAACCTGCAAGTTTACTTCAAGCCAGAAGAGCGTGACATCTTTTCATGAGGCACATGCTGGCTGCACCTGCAAAACCAGAGAAATTCTAACCGTTCTATACCGTTTTACAGCCTGATAGCGCATAACAAAACTGATACACTGTACAGATATTGTTAATGGTAGGCGGTTCAGGGTAGCTTCATGCATTCGGACAATTCCCCGGAAAAACCAGATACATCCCCGGAAAACAACGGCAACAGGCCCGTGCCACAACTGAAAAACGCCAGAGCCATACTCAAGCGCCTGCACCGCAAGTATCAAACGGCGGAAAATGAAGCTATCAAAATCATACCACCGGCTAACGGGGCCAGTGCCCCTGTTGACCCGCCAGCCGATACCAGACCTGCCGGTGATGACGAGGATGAAATGATTACACGTGAAGACCCGGCCATAAGCGGCGCTGCCGTCCGTGACCTTGCCCGCAAAGTAGACCGCGAAACGCGCCACGAACTGCGACGGGTGCAGCAGCACCTCATCAGCGCACAGATAGAAATGGGCGCTCAACATCAGACAATTAACCTGGTGGAGGTGGTTCATCACCCGGATACCCCCATGAGTTCGCTCAACTACGTCACGCCGCGCCGTAAAACCGCGTGGGTATCTGCGGAGCACGTCCAGAGCGGAATCGACTTCCTGAAGCAGCAAAACCGTACCCCCCGCGTGGTGTATATTGAGGGGTTGCTGCCGCCGCTGTTTGCCCGCACCCTGCGTGAGCTTGGCCTGCATGTGGAGCGGGAAACTACCCTGATGGTGTACCTGCGGGATGGCTTTAATGGGGAGATGCCACCAGAAACACACACCCCCAGACCGCCCTACAACGTCCGTATGGAGGTGGTGACGGATGTGCGCGGTGCCGAGGCATGGTGGTACGTGTGGAAGAATGCTCATTACGATGTGCTGACGCTGGGTGTGGAACCGGTGCATGTGGGGCGCAATGTGGGTGCTATTGCCACCGGCCACCAGATTGATATTGTGGCTTATCGGGATACGATCCCGTTCGGTGTGGCCCGCCTGACCATCCACGAGGATACGGCCCACATTGCTAACGTGGCTGTGTTTAAAGAACTGCGCACGCCGGATGTGATCCACCTGATGTATGAAACTGCCATCAAAGCGGCGCTGGAGCGCGGCTGTGATCTGGTATTTGCCCCCGGTGATAACCCGGTGGAGCGTGAGATTGTGCGCAAAATCGGCCTCATAGATTTTGGCAGTATAGTGTGTTATTCTGCACAGAGTGATAGTATGCCGGACTATGAAGCCCATGACGCAAAACCTCTGGTACAGCCTATTCTTAACCTGCGGTGACACCGCACCTGACCCCGCTACCATCGCAAATCGGCTTACAGAAAGCCTGACCGAACAGGGGTATACCCCCTACGACCCATTCGGCATCCTCCCCGGCAGCGTGTACGATAGCAGTGTGCGGGCGTTTGTGGCCCCGGCGGGTGGCGTGTGGGTGCAGCTATTGACCGAAGCCCCTTTCCCGGCGTCGATTGTGGCGGCGCTCACCGCAGCACATACGGGCTTGCTGGTACGCATAGACGCCCCGGATACGCTGACGGTGGAAGCCCATGTGGACGGACACCATGCCGAAGACACCGTAGCCGCCCTTGCCCCCTACCTGCGTGAGGGCAAAAACGCCCATGACCTGAGCAGTGCGCTTAACCGCACGAATATCACGATCATCGAACCTGATGAATCGCAGGACTTCCTGCCGCCGGGTGCCCTTCCCGATGACATCCAGCAGATGGCACAGGGCGTGGATGCTGGCAGCCTGAATAAGATGTTTGGCAGGGTGACGGATGGGCTGTTCGGGCGGCTGGGCGGTGACAGTGCGGCGGCAAAAGCCCTCGTGGAACAGTCTACAGAGATGGACTGGAACACCCCCACCGGGTGGAAAGTGCGTGCCCTGCTGGATATGCTGAGTGTGCCCCCCGGCTGGCAGCAGCCTGCATTTGTGGCGCTGCGCAGTGCCTACGGGCTGCACATCCGCCGCCAGCGCAAGCCAGATGCCCGCCTGTACCCCGGCGACGCTGAAACTATGAAGCTGGTGCCGAATGCACTCGATTATCTGCCGGTTTATGCCGGGAAGAACACATGACCCTCAAAGAACGTAATCTGTGGGATGCCACGTATATGCGGCAGGGCCGCGTGGTGAACTACCCCGCGCCGGATCCGATTCTGTTTGAGTACGTGCCGCCGCTGTTCGAAGAACGCACGCACCGTGCGCTGGATGTGGCCTGCGGCTATGGGCAGAATGCGCTGTGGCTGGCCGCGCAGGGATATGACACTGATGCGGTAGACATCAGCCATGTGGCGCTGCGGCTGGGCCACCAGAAGGCCGTGGAACAGAAAATCCGCAATGTCAACTTTGTTGTGGCCGACCTTGATACACACGAACTGGAGCCGGGTGTGTATGATGTGGTGATTGTGCTGCGGTTTATCAAGCGGGGGCTGTTGCCAGATATTCGGGCGGCGGTGCGGCCCGGTGGACGGATTGTGTACCAGGCGTTTAACACGCATCACCTGCACAAACAACCCGGCTACGACCCCGAACAGCTTTTCCGCGTGGGGGAACTGCTGGGTTACTTCGCGGACTGGCGTATTCTGCATAATACCAACGATAACGGGGTGTCACAGCTTGTCGCTATCAAGCCGGACGACGACGCATAGCATAAACGTAGCCCGAGCGTGATGAATCGGTAGAGGCCTGCCACTGGCAACCCCCTACCGTTACAAATCGTCAGCCCACCTGCCGCATGATGGCTTCGTCCAGGTACAGTTCGTTGATGGCGCGGGGGGTGTCCTGCGAGGCCCAGATGAACATGGTGGCTGCGCCGCCGGTTGCCTGCGCGGACGTGCCCACCAGCCCCCAGCTACCCTGCGGCGATGATGAGCCGCTCCATATAATACTGCCGGAGGCTGCATCTGTGCCGCCGTTCGGGTCTATGCCCACGCGGACAATCGGATTGCTGGCGTTGCTGCAATTCTGGCTACCGGCATCGCAGGTGTGGTACCACGCCCATACACTGGCCTCCAGGTTGGCCCCGGCGGGGACGCTGACCTGCTGGTAGAGCACAGCGCGGTAGGTGGCATAGCCCCGGTTCATGTTCAGCGATGCGCCGCCATCCCGGATGACCCATGCGCGGTGCGGGAAGGCATATGGCACTAGGTTCTGCCATTCATACTGGCGCGGTGACGTGAACACCTGAATCCCCCACTCTGATGGGATGTTGAAATCGGCACGGCCACGGCCCGTATACTGCCCTTCGAAGGAGCTATCGCGCAGCAGGTTGGTACCGGCGGGTGCGGCGGCAATGGATGTGGAGGTGTTGTCGCTCACGGTGCCCTCCTCGCTGAAGGTCGGGCTTTCTACTGTTTGCGGCGCGGGGTTGTTCTCACCACTGGCCGGGGCCGGTGCTTCTACGACCTGGTTCGGGATGATAAGCTGCTGGCCGGGGTAGATGATGTTCGGGTTGGCGAGATTGTTGGCTGCAACCAGTTCGTTCAGGGTGATGTTGAAGTTGCGGGCAATCACATTCAGTGTGTCGCCGCGCTGGATGGTGTAGAGCACTTCCTGTGATGTGCCTACCGGGGCGGCGGCGGTTGTGCTATCGGTCGTGGTTGTGGTGCCGTCTGTGGCGGCATCGGTGGTGGTAGCGCTGGCGGTATTATCCACAATTACGCCGCTGGCAAAGTTGCTGATGTTGAACGTGCTGGCATCTGGCAGGGAAAGCGGCCCGCAGGTATCGCCCTGGAATTCGTAGGTGTAGGGGTTCACGTCGTCCATGCTTTGCTGGGCACGCAGGCGCAGCCCCGGCAGCGCCCACAGCGTCACACCAAAGCCGCCCTGTGCCAGCACCACTTCGCCACGCGCATTGGCCGCAACAAGGCCCTGGCCCACCTGTTCGCGCGTCACGGACAGGGCAAACTGCCCCGCACCGCTGCTATCCACGTCAAAGATCGCCACACCGCCGTTATCGCAGTAAATGGCAATGTCCAGCACACTGGGGTTGATGCGCCCATCCTGCGCGAGGGTGGTACGCCCGGTAACGAGTACAAGAATAGCGATAAGGAAAATATATCGCAGCGTTTGCATATAAGATTGCTCCGAAAACTATGTTTCAAATTACCTGTTATTGTAATGCGATAAGGTGTTGGGGAGGGTTCGTGGCGGTTAGGATCCGGTTGAGCCGGGGCCAGCGTAGGGGAATCGTAGGGTTGACTATGGCACGAAACCGTTTTCTACCAGCCACGGGTACACTGCATCTGCGGTCAGGTCGTGGCCCAGCGCGTTATAGTGGCCGTCCAGTGGCAGGTAGGCCCGCTGGCCGTTTTGCTCTGCCGTGAACAGCGGTGGCAGTAAATCCAGTGTGGGGATGCCGTGACTTTCTGCCAGTTCCGCCATGCGGGTTTGTGGCGCGGCGGCGTTATAGGTGCCCACGAACGGGTACAGGTCTATGGTGGCGCGATAATCTGCTGCATGGACGGCACGCCGATCTGGAATCACCAGCACCCCGAATTTTGTATCTGCCGCTGCTGTGAGTTCTGCGAACTGGGCCAGGATTGCATCGGTAAGCTGCCATGCTTCTGTCCAGTAGGGGTCTTCTGGCAGGTAGAGGCCAAGCTGCACCGGGTATGCTAGCTGGTAGGGGTTTTCACTCAGGATGGCCGGGGCGGGTGGCGTGGCGATGGTGTAGGGCTGTTCGGTGCGGGCGCGGCGCATCCATACCGGGGCCGGG